>JAESQZ010000243.1 GCA_016764955.1 Deltaproteobacteria bacterium
ATGAAAGACAATGCTGGATTTTCGTGTTCAGCTTCGACCGAACCAGCAGCTCAGCCTAAAAGCTTTTCAACTGCCGCAAGTATTTTTCTTTACGGCGGTATTGCAGCGATTGTTGGCACCACATTTGCTGCTATCACTTGGGTATATTGTAAAAGACAACAACCTACTAACCAGTATCAACAGGTAACAGGAACTGATCTGAATGAAATTCACGTTAACTAAGCGCTTTGCTGGTCACTTGCAAAACATCTTTTTGAATCTGCTCTTTGAGGGCCTCGATGCTTTCAAAAGCCTTTTCACCCCGGATGCGATATTGCAAAACAAGCTCCAAATGCTTGCCATACAAATCGCCCTTCCAATCTGGAAAATAAGTCTCGACATGAATGGCGTCGCTCTTATCAAAAGTGGGCCGGCGGCCAATATTGGTCACGCCTTGGCCTATATTATCTACATAAGTGGCATAGACACCTAGCGGTGGCAAAACCTCTTGTTCGACTTCTAAGTTAGCCGTTGGGAAGCCTAGCTGTTTACCCCGATTAGCGCCCTTCACCACTTTGCCTGTTAGCACATAAGGCCTACCCAAAAGCTTTTCAGCTTTGCTTAAATCACCTGCTTGAATCGCTCCGCGAATTAAGCTTGAAGAGCACAACTCGCCATCAACCTGAACACTATCGATGACATGTGTTTCAAAGCGTTTGTCAGCTTGTAAGTCTTTCACCGTGCCTTGGGCTTTATGCCCAAATCTAAAATTGGGCCCCATAAAAACATGCGATGCTTTAAAGCGCTTAATTAAAACTTGGTTTACAAACTCTTGGGGGGTTAGTTGCTTAAAATCAGCCGTAAAGGGCTCAAATATAACTTGGCTTACCCCTAAGGCTTTGAGTGCAGACTCTTTTTGGGCGTCTGACATCAAACGCGGAGCGTTTCTTGGGTGCGGGGTAAACGTATAGGCGATAGAAGGCTCATGAACTTCACGAGCCTTCAAAATCGCCTTTTTGATGAGAACTTGATGGCCTTTATGTAGACCATCAAAATTCCCTATTACAACAACACTCAAGGACTACCCTTTAGGTGGAAGAGGGACTCGCTTTTCACGCTTACGCGCTCTCGCCTCGGCGGCACGCGCTTTCAGCTTTTTCTTTATGGAAGGTTTAACGTAGTGCTCGCGCTTTCTGACTTCTTTCAAAACGCCGGATTGCTCCACTTTACGCTTGAAACGCTTCATGGCTCGCTCGATTGGCTCACCGTCTCTTACTGCTACTTTTGTCAAAACACTCACCTCCTCCCGACTTTAGATGCCTTGTACCTAGCAAATGCCTTCCCGCTTGGCAAGAGCGTTAATTATGTATAAATTGGCCTTCTCATGACCCAAAAGCAGTTGTTCGGGACAGATGGAATCCGGGGAGAGGCAAATAAGCACCCTATCACAGTAGAAATGATGCTCGCCTTAGGCCGAGCCTTGGCCCATTCTGTCCAAAAATCAGATAAAAAGGGTTTAATTCTAATTGGCAAAGATACAAGGGCTTCTGGCTGCGCCTTAGAAAAGGCTGTAGCGGTTGGTGCTTGTTCTCTGGGTACTGATGTCTGCTTTTTAGGGCCCTTACCCACCCCTGGGGTGGCATGTTTAACCCAGGCGCTCAAAGCTGATGCTGGGGTCATGATTTCAGCTAGCCATAACCCTTATACAGACAATGGCGTTAAGATTTTTGGCGCAGACGGCTTCAAGTTAAGCGATACTCAAGAGCTTGAGCTAGAAGACTTGATGCTTAACCCCAAGTTTGAAAGCCTTAAAGGCAAGCTCCTTGGGAAAACAAGCTATTTAGATGACGCAATAGAGCGTTATGTGGCTCATCTTAAATCGATGTCACCCCGGCCTCCGAGCCGGGGTCCAGCATATGGCAAGGGGACTGGATCCCGGGTCAAGCCCGGGATGACAGCTGATAAGTCGCTTCAATTTGATAACACTCTAAGCGGTCTCAAAGTAGTCCTAGATTGCGCCAATGGCGCTGCTTACAAAACAGCGCCAGAGCTTTTCAAAAGCCTTGGCGCTCAAGTTGCAGTAATTGGCGATAAACCAGATGGGCTCAATATTAACCGAGAAGTCGGCTCACTGGCCCCCCAGGCTGCCCGGAAAAAAGTCTTGTCTACAAATGCCCAAATCGCCGTGGTACTTGACGGCGATGCTGACCGCGTGGTGTTTATTGATGAAACAGGTGAGCAGGTCTCAGGCGATGCTGTGCTCGCACTCATTGCCTGCTATCTCAAAGATAAAGGCCAATTAGCCTATGACACGCTGGTTTGCACTGAAATGAGCAACTTAGCTTTGGAAAAATGCCTAAACTCAAAAGGCATCCAAGTCCTAAGAGCTCAGGTGGGCGACCGTTATGTGGTCGAGCAAATGCGTAAGGGCGGCTTTTCTTTTGGCGGAGAAGAATCTGGACATTTAATTTTTACGAATCACGGCACCACCGGCGATGGCATTGCTGCTGCTTTAATGGTCTTGGCCATTATGCAAGAATCTAAAAAACCTCTGTCTGAGTTAAAACAAATCTTTAAGCCACTGCCTCGAGCTATTGAGAATCGCTTGGTGCCTATTAAAATTCCTTTTGAGCAACTGCCGCTTACATCAGCAATGATGCGCGAAGTCGAGCGTAGGCTTCACCCGTCAGGCCGTTCGTTTATTCGTTATAGCGGCACCGAAAAGAAAGTGCGTATTTTGATCGAGGGTGAAAAGCAGCAAGAGATTGTGGCGATTGCTACGAAGATGGCAGACTTGATTCAGAATGAAATCAACAGCCTCAGCAACTTTCGTTAAGCGCCCGACACGCCGATACAGTACCTTCATGCTCGCCATCAAAAGTATAACTACTTACCGGCGAATCTAGCGGCGCTGTACCAAGGCGATCTGCTGTGAGCTTAATAATGCTGCGAGCAAGCTCAGGATCTAAAGTTCCTCCAGCTTTTTCAATCATCAACGCAGCAACACCGGCCACATGGGGAGCTGACATGCTCGTTCCACTAAGTCGAGTCGTCCCTCCTCCCGCTTTCAGCGAAAGAATTCCCTCTGATCGAACGTGGCAAGAACGGCTGATATTTTCCGCACGATTGCCAGGCGCTGAAATAGTGACCCCAGCGCCATCAGTTGTAAAATACGAGGCTGTATCAGCTAAAATAGTACCTGAAAAAACCCTGCACCTATTGTTTGAACCATCTTCAGCCGTCGTGCTGGCAACAGCCATCACCTCTGGGTAAGAAGCCGGCACTCGCTGAGTTATCTCAAGTCTAGCATCATTTCCCGCTGCCACAATAATAGCGATACCTTGATCCTTCACAGCTTGAACCATTGCCCTCAAAGCAGGGTTGTCATCAAGTGTTCCCGGCCGGCCAAGACTCATGTTTGCCACTTTGATTTTTGGGCTCACTGAATTGGCATTTAGGGCTGTCCACTCTAGCCCAGCCATGATGGTAGAATCTGATCCAGAGCCCGAGTCGTCTAAAACTTTGACTGCATAAGGCGTGGAGCCAGGTGCCACGCCTACCGTATCTTGAGTGTTGTCTAAAGCCGCTATAATACCACCCACATGGGTTCCATGCCCATCCCCATCTTGGCAGCTGGCAAAAGCGGTGAAGCAGGATCCACTCGCCAACAGATCTCCATGCTCAGAGTCTAGCCCTGTATCGAGAACAGCTACCCCAACGCCTGCTCCGTTGACCGAAAGCTTACCTGGTTCAGAACCGATTCTAGCAACACCAGATGGTGTAATTTGCCCACTTGCCGGCGGGTCTTTTTTACCTTTTCCAGGTGGCCTGTCTGGTTTAGCCAGGTAATTCACGGCTCTATCAGGAATGAGTTTAACTTCTTTACTGCGAGCTAATTCAGCAAGTGACTTTGTATCTTCTACCAGTATCGCAGTCGCTGATACAAGGCTGTAGTTATAACGCAGAAATACGCCTTGTTTTTTGGTAAATGCAGCCCGATCTTGTTTAGAGGTAGACTCACTAAATAGCAAAATACCCGCACATGGCACCTTAGCCTGCGATGGCATCTTCTCTGGGTCTAAACAGGGCTGTGCATGTCCAAGCCCAGGTGGAGTAGCAAAGGGGCTTCCACCCTGCTGGGCCCACACACCCGATGAAATCAAACAAAAACAAGCACTTACAAAAAACAATCTGACAATGTCCTGACACTTCATCACGGACCTCCGCCTAGGAGGCTATCTAACATCTATGCCGGTGCTTTACCAAATCCGCAGAAAACCTGGAAACTGCATCTCAAACTTGAATGGGCCTATGATCTCATGGGGGTAGCTGTGGAACTCCGTGTGCCGCAGGTCAAAAGTGCATCAACAGTAAGTGTGTAGCGGGCGCAATCCCAAAAAGTAGGCGTTGACTGATAAACGAAAAATGTGGTTTGGAGGCC
>JAESQZ010000244.1 GCA_016764955.1 Deltaproteobacteria bacterium
GTTGAATAGCGCTCAGGAGGCAGTAGGGGGCCATAATGGACGCCTATTTTCCGAACGGCTGTTAGAGGAAGAACATGATTGATTTCGTCATAAAGAACCGCCAAGACATTTTTGAGTCGAACATCAGAGATTCTGTTGAATAGATTGTCATGATCAGTCCGGCTTTTAGATAGGAGATAAGTCTTAGCTAGTGCTCGTAAGTTATCATCCTGAACAAAAGGATTGTATAGCCTATTAAACTCTTCGCTTACTTTGAGGAACTGAGGTCTTAAAATAGCCTCAACTAATTTAGGCTTAAAGTCTTCATAAGCACCAGCTGTAAAAGCATTTCTGCCTTGTTGATGAAGAAAGGGGAAGTCTAGCTCTTGATAAAGATCCGAATTCGTGGCGATTTCTTGGTAAAGACTGAAAGCAACGATAGGGATTGATTTCAAAATAGGACTATGAACCAGAGACTCTGGGGAGCCCACTGAAAACTGGTGTGCCTGCAGGATATCTAGAGCCAAATCAACTTCGTCAATTGTTAGATTGCCGTATTACCTCAAAAGTCTAAATATTTTGTAAAATTGGTTTATTTCACCTTCTACAGCGCTTCGATCTGAGTGATAGCGCGATAAGCGATCAATAAAGCTCAAGAATAAACTTTGAATCGAGCTGTTAGTGGTAATGACTGTTTGATTTTGTTCCCGTGCACGACTTAGCCGATCGTAGAACAAAGCGAGATCTTGTTCATAGAGATAACGTTGTCTGGAAACATGAAGTACCATGGCGCCACGTGAAAATGAGCTGCTTAACTGCTTAGAAAGCTGAACCGACATTGAAGTGATCAAAGCTTCTGGTAGGACAACAATATTAAGCTGGTTCTTCGAGGTGTTCAACATGCTTAAAAGAGGTAAAATGACAGAAGTTTTACCAGCCCCCATGATGAGCTCAAGCAGCCCGCCCAGTGGTTTAGAGTTGGTGATTTGACCGTCTTTAAACTGTAACGAATTCAATGCTTGAACTTGCTCAGGCCTGACAAGAAGCTTCATGAAATACTCAAAGATCAAATATTCGAGATTTGACTCGATGCTGTAATGCCGTCTTTCAGCAGCGAGCTTAACGGCAGTTTCTAGCTCAATTTGGCACTCGTCTGATTGCTCGTTTCGGCTACAGACATCATGAGCTGTATTAAGGCGTTTTTCAAAACGATTCACGTGATCGACATAGGTGCTGAGCATTAGGTATCGAATCAGCTTCTCATACAGTAAGTTTAGATCTTCTAGGTTGAGTGCACCTTGGGTTTGGTGCAAAGCAACTAGATTGCGCTTAACCAAGACATATATCAAGTCGTTGAGATTGATTTGCCTTCCAACATCAGCCAAATGTAAGACACGGTTTAGAGCGCCGCCTTCAAAAGTGGGGGCATAACGTTGGCCTAGGGCGAGGATGTCATCGTTTAAGCGCTTCAAGGATTCACGGTCTGTTGTTATAGTGGGTGCTTTAAAAGTTTGCCATTTGACATTGCTGTAGAAGCGTTTGCTTTGTTGAATTTCTTGAGCATAAGTGCCAATTTTTTTATTGAGTTCTTGAACCGCTGTAGTTTGTGAACGCCCTAAAGTGCTTTGCAAAGATTCAGTTTGGACTACAATTTTTTGCTTTGCACTGGCGTCAAGAGCTTGAATATCAAGTGCTTGTTTTAGCTTTGCTTCGTCAAACAGAGGATTTTTGAGGGGATCTTCTTGAATGATTTGCTTGAGTGGTAACTCGGCTAACTTGATATCTTCGGGGGCTTTAGGAATGATGGGCTCTTTTGTTTTAGGCGCTTGTGGCTCGCCTGGCCCAGAAGTATCGACTTCAACTTGGCGGTGCGGTTCTTGGTCGCTAATTTTGATGTCAGCAAAGTAGCCATTAAAATTAGTTTCAAGGTTTTGGTAGCGTTGCCTTGCTTCAGACCAGCGGTCACTTTCATAACGATAGTCTTCCCATCTTGCAGAGCGTTTGTGTGCTTGTGAAAATTGCTGATAAGCTGCTTCTTCATCTCGTTTTGCGCGGGCAAGGTTTTGAAATTGGACTCTGGTTTGTTCTATCGATAAAACTTCACGGCCTTCTTTAGCGCTTTTAGCAATGGCTTCTAGGAAGCGAGCCTGTTCACTGCCATCCAGCACACTTAAGTGGATAAGCGTTGAGAATTCTTCTCGAATTTGCTTGTCAGTTAAATCAGTTCCACGAATGCCAATGACGAGTTCAAGTAGGTTAAGAGCTTGGTTTTTATTAAACGGCTCGCCAGCAACGATTTTGTAAAGAAGTGGAAAAGTGTTTTCAATGATGATTTCTTTTGGTTTTAGTGCTGGTTGTTGGCCAATGGTAGGCTGTTTAAATATGGCATCAAATAGCTTTTTATATTGCTCCAGGTTGTAACTGTAGTCAGCCCGTAAAACCTGTTGGCCGTATCCTTTAGGGGAGACAAGTTCGGAAGGATTAAAGGGTCTATTTTCAGCTTCTTGTTTGAGCTGTTCCAAGCGGCTTGTTTCCCCAAGCATTGTTGCGATTTGCTTCTCTTCGAAAATACCTAGAATATTTGGGTCAACGCGGTTAACTTTCTTGAGATACTCTGCATAGAGCTTATGATATTTCGGTGAAAGAAACCTGAATATGCCTTGGTAGTACTGCTCATGTTTGGAGTTCCAATATGAGGCTAAAAGCCTAACGGCGTAGGATCTTGGGTCGCTATCGATTTCGTTGCCTTCAATAAGCCAGGAAACAATTTTTTGTTCATTGGGCTCTAAGGGCTTGAGCTCAATACTCGTATTTCGAATAATTTCAGCTGCTTCTCGATATTGTCTCTGGAATAGCTTTCTAAGAGCCAGATAATATCGAGACTCTTCTGTGGTAGCTGAAAGGCCTGATAGGGGGGATTGCTCGTATAAAAGCACATGGCTGGAGTCAAATATGGTTTCAAATTCAGGAGCTAGTGTTTCTTTGAGTTTCCCAGCCAACTTTGTGGGTTCAAGTTTGTTGGGAGGCATTAGAATAAGTTTTTGGCTGCTGCCATCTTTCTCGCAAACGAGATAATTGACGGGCACCCCAAGCTCAGGGATGTATTGTTTTTCAGCAACTTGATAGCCAGTGTGGTCTGCACATAATGTTTTAGAGCCAGTGTTTTTGAAGACTAGGTTAAGCCTGGGAAGCTCTACTTCGATGATTTCTTGGGTAGTTGGGTTTTGCCAAATGTAGACTTTGTCCCAGGATTCGATTTGTCCAAACACGTGATAGGCTGAGTCAGGCTTTGCATTGACTAAGAGAGCGCTATCCGAGATTCTTTTAAAATTGGTAATTTGAGCAAAGTCTACTTTTGCTTCATAGCTTAGTTCGTTGTTGGAATCATAAATTTTGACGGCTACATTTTGCAATCCGCGTAGAGAACGCCAGTATTTGTAATTAGGCACATTAGGCAGCACAAGCTTCGTGTGAGCCAGCCTAGCTAAGTCGGCTTGATCCATATATTGATACCAGGCACCGTCTATTTTCTTTTGGAAAGTCCAAAGGGTGCCTTCTTTTTTGGCTCTATTGTCCCCCCATTCATAGGAATTAATTCCAATTTGAGTAGCATGGGAGGGTGCTTGCACATCTTCACCGAAGACTTCTTTGAATTTAGACGCTTCAACGGGGAA
>JAESQZ010000245.1 GCA_016764955.1 Deltaproteobacteria bacterium
ATCTCTATCGAGAGCTCTCGAAAGTTTATCAAGAAAAAGAAGAGGGTGTTGGCTCTGAATTACTGAGACGCGTTGAACGTCTTATTTATCTGCAACTAATTGACCAATTCTGGAAAAATCATCTACAAGCCATGGATCACTTGCGCGAGGGAATACACTTTAGAGGATATGCCCAAAAAGATCCAAAACAAGAATATAAAAAAGAAGGATTTCTCTTATTTAATAACATGCGTTTCCAATTACGAAGTGCTGTTTTGGAGCGCGTGTTTAAAGCCGAAATTAAAACAGCCTCACAAGAACACCTGCGTACTGAAATGGCCCATTTAGAAGCCTTACAAAGAGCCGCCAAAGAAAAGCAAGGCTCTCAAAAGTTAGTGCACCAACAACAAAACCAAGCTGGCGGGCTGCAAGCTTCTTCAGAAGGCCCAAAGCTTAACCGGGCACAGAGGCGCCAAAAACGCAATGAGTTACAAGGCTAAAAAATCATTCGGCCAAAATTTTCTAAACGATTCGCTGGTTCTTAATCGCATTGTTAGGGAAATTTTGGTGCTTCGCGAAAGCGCCCAAAGCGAAATCTATGAAATTGGCACTGGCTTAGGTGCGCTCACAAAGCCTCTGCTAGACTCCAAAGCAAAGCTACACAGCATTGAACGAGATCGCGATCTTATCCCAATTTTGCAGGACAAATTTGAAGCAGAGCTTCAAAGTGGTCAGCTAATTTTAAATGAAGCTGATGCAATTGGCTTTCTAAAAATCCTATTTGAAGACCCACCTAAGAATAACTTCGTTTTATGTGGCAACCTGCCCTACCACCTAACAAGTTCTGTCTTTTTCGAAACCGCTAAGCTGTGGAAAAATATCTCAGGCGCTGTTTATTTGATTCAAAAAGAAGTAGCCGATCGCATCGTTGCAGAGCCAAACAATAAAACATATGGCATTCTATCGCCAATTTTGCAGGCCATTTTTGAAGTTCAGGTTGTGGAAAAAGTTCCACACACTGCTTTTACCCCACCCCCAAAAGTAGAATCCGCCGTTTTGGTACTAAAACCAAAAAAACGCGAATTTAATCTAGATTGGGAAGCGTTTGTTAAGCTCGTTAAAGCCGCCTTTTCAAAGCGTCGAAAAGTGCTCACGAACTCTCTGGCTGAATACCCCAGAATCAGCAGTATTCTGCATAAAGTGGGCATTGATCCGAAATCGCGCGCTGAAAATCTATCATTTGAAGACTATGAGAGGATTTTGGCGTGTCTTTAAGCTGGCAAGAGCAACTGCGCCAAAGCCCAAAATCCATCCCAGAACTCGAGCGCTTCTTAACTTTAAGCCCTGTGGAAAAAGTCGCACTTCAAAAGCTAGACCAATCTGGCGGCCTGCCTCTACAAGTCACGCCCCATTATTTATCGCTTATTGACCAAAATAATCCACTAGACCCCCTAAGGCTCCAAGTCATCCCAACCCAATCAGAGTTTCAGCCAGACCCATTAGAGCGCCGAGACCCATTAGGCGAAGAAGACCACGAAGTTGTCCCCCATTTAGTACATCGTTATCCAGACCGGGTTTTGCTTTTAATCACAGACCGCTGCGCGTCCTACTGCCGCTTTTGTACCCGTAAACGCTGGGTCGGCCAAGGCCCAACCCCAAAGCCAGAACACTTCAAACAAGCGCTTGATTACATAGCAGCACACCCAGAAATCAAAGAGGTGATCTTATCTGGTGGAGACTCTCTAATTCTCACAGACAAGCGCTTAGAAGCTATTTTAGAAAAAATTAGAGCCATCAAATCAATCGAAATTATCCGGCTAGCTACTCGCATGCTCACTTTCGCGCCAATGCGCATCACTGAAAATTTATTAGCGATTCTGAAGCGTTTTCAGCCGATTTATTTTCTTAACCATACCAACCATCCAAATGAGATTTCAAAGCCAACAGAAGAAGCCCTGCTTCGCCTAGCAGATAATGGCTTTCCAGTTCTTAACCAAACTGTTTTATTAAAAGGCATTAATGACCAAACAGAAATTTTAATCAAGCTGTTTCGGCGGCTCACCTACTTACGCGCACGGCCCTATTATCTACACCAGTGCGACGTAGCACCTGGGACTGCACAATATCGCGTGCCACTTGAACAAGCCATGAAGCTTGTAGAATCACTGCGGGGCCATATTTCAGGCCTGTGTCAGCCTACTTTTGTCATCGACATTCCTGGCGGACACGGCAAGGTTCCCATGTATCCAAGCCCAATTATTAATCGTTCTGAAACAACAATCACCTTGAAAGGCCTTAAAGGGAAGCAAGCAGACTACCCATTGGTCTAGATAATTTACCGATCAGCTTCGTCTAGAATAGAATCTAGCTGTTGGCGATCTTGCTCGTTGTAATCCGCTCTTGGGTCTTTGGGTACATTGCGCTCTGAAGGCATTATGTGCCCCATGCCGCTAGGACCATCAAAATTTAAAGACTTTGATGGTGTATCTAATAAACGCTTTTTAAACTCAGCCCAAAGCATCACTTTATCTGCAAAGACAACATAACCCAGCAAAGCAACTAATATTAAAAATAATGCGTTCCTAACAAACTTCATACGAAGCCCTCGCTATATTCTAATTGGCATAATAAGACACAGGTGGTCATCATTATGTATACCAGTTAAAATCACTGGCGAATAAGAATCTATATATCGCATCATAATATTTTGCTCAGAAATTGAGTTCAAAGCCTCAATTAAATACGAAACACTAAACGCGATATTCATCTCTGGTCCACTGTATTCTATAGGCACATCATCCGAGACCTCACCCGCTTCCGGATTTGTACAAGAAACAGTTAATTCACTTGGCTTCATCGCCAACTTAACACTCTGATTCCGATCATTTGTTAGCACAGACACTCGCTTTAAGCTGGCTGCGAAATCAGCACGATTAGCACGCACAATTTTATCCGAAATCTTAGGGATAACTTGATTATAATCAGGAAATTTCCCATCAATCATCCGCATGGTCAAAAGCGTATCTTCGGTTTTCATAACAACTTGATGGTGCGAAAACCCTATCTCAAAAGTATGTTTATCAGATGAAACATGAGGCTCTAAAATTTTAATCATCTCAACCAAGCCTTTGCGGGGCAGAATGACTGGTTGTTTCAAATAAGCTTCATCAGCATTCAAACGAAGCATATATCGGCTTAATCGATGACCATCTGTTGAAACAAAAAGCAAGGGATCTTCTTGATTCTTTGCTGGTTCTAAATAAACTCCCGCCAAGTTATAGCGGTTTTCATCCATGCTAGCAGAGTAAATTGTTTTTTGGATAGCACCCACCCAAGAAGCCGTTGGGATGCGATGCAACTCAATTCCTGTAATATCAGGCAATCTGGGAAATTCTTCTGGCGGCAAAGCCAGGAGCCTTGCTTGCGTTTTTGCGCTCTTTACCAGTAAATGCTGGTTAGGCAACGTAATCAGAGTAACGTGAGGACCAGGCAAAAACCTGACAATATCTAGCAAAGACTTCGCAAGCACGGTAATCGCACCAGGCTGAGCCACTTCACAGCCACGGCTAATTTGCAAACCAATATCTAGGTCGGTCACACTGAGTCGTAACGTATTGCCCTGTGCCTCTAAAAGCACATGCGCTAATATAGGCATGGTGTTTTTCTTTTGGGCTACACCCTGCAAAAGAGAAAGTGCTTTTGAAAGTTCCAAAACAGTAATTCTAATTTCCATATGAAGAACTGATTAACCCGGCACCTTTTCACAAGCAAGAGTTTTTCCACAGTAGGCGCAGATCAGGGGATCCTGATGATTTAAATTTTAAATTAAATTAATTCATCATCATCATCAGGCCTGTGGAAACTGTGGAAAACTTTTAAACCTTAATAATTTCAATGGGTTATAAAAGACAGCCCTGTGGAAAACCCTGTGGAAAAACTGTGGAAAAACTGTGGAAAAGATCAGGGCTTAGAGTTTTCCACAGGTTTTCCACAGCTTTTCCACAGGGTGCCTGTGGAAAAAGTGATCAAGGTGCCCCTGATCTGTGGAAAAACAGATCAGGGATCCTGTGGAAAAAGTGATCCAAGCCAAGCTTTAAAAAAGTTTTCCACAACCTTTTCCACAGGTTTTCCACAGGAAGCTAAAAATACCAAAGTCTGGTTTTTCCTGGAATAAAGCGCTTTTCTTAAGAGTTTTCCACAGCTTGTGCTAAAAAAACAGATCTGCCAATTGTGGAAAACTTGATCTGTGGAAAAGATCGCCTGATCTGTGGAAAACCCTGTGGAAAACTTTTTGAGCCCAAAAATTAATTTGAACGAAAAGCAAATGAAAGCGACGAACGCACACCTAAATCTTTTGCTGAAGTGGAAAAAAGTCCACAACCTGACAAGTCTGATCGATCTCGAGGATCTTTATAAATTTCATTATTTAGATTGCTTTTTGGGATTAAAAACCCTTGAGTCACTGGTTGAAGTTCCGGGCACGATTTTTGATCTTGGAAGCGGCCCGGGTTTTCCTGGGCTCCTAGCCGCGGTCTACTGGCCCGACAAAGAAGTTAATTTAGTAGAATCATCAAGCAAAAAATGCTCCTTTTTAAAATTAGCATGTTCAGAAATGAATTTGCATCGGACAAATGTCCTAGGTCAAAGAGCTGAGGCTCTGAGGGGAATTAATTTTGCAATTACGCGCGCAACTTTTTCAGAAAAAACGCGATATATGATGAAAGCCTGCCTTGCGCCCAAAGGCAAGGTGGCATGCTGGGTTTCAGAGCAACAGGCAACCGAATTTAAACAAGACTCGCAAAAAAAAGCCGAATGGGTACTTGAAAAAGAAGGGTACTATGAGCTAGAACCTGGGCATAGGCGTGGAATTATGGTGTTTCACGTGAAACAAGCCTGGGAAAAATAAGAATGAGCCGAATTGTTGGAATTGTGAATCAAAAAGGTGGTGTTGGAAAGACGACTACCGCTGTCAATTTGGCGACAGCACTGGCTGCTCAGAAGCAAAAAGTCCTATTGTTGGACCTGGATCCACAGGGGAACGCGAGTAGCGGCCTTGGTGTGTATGCAGGTGAAAGCGATAAAACAATTTATCACGTGCTGAGTCGTCGCGCCAAAATGAAAGACGTTATTGAACCCACAGATATTGATAATTTGTATTTGACACCAGCTAATATACAGCTGGCGGGCGCTGAGGTTGAGCTTGTTGGCACGATGTCTAGAGAGGCTCATCTGAAACGGGCTTTGAAAGATATTCGGAATGATTTTGACTTTGTTATCTTGGATTGTCCGCCGTCTATAGGTCTTCTGACGGTTAATGCGCTTACGGCCGCTGATGGTATTTTAATACCGCTTCAGTGTGAATATTATGCGCTTGAGGGTTTGGCACATTTGCTTGAAACGGTTGATTTGGTGCAGGGGTCCTTGAATCCAGACTTGAAAATTGATGGTTTAGCATTAACTTTGTTTGATTCGCGAAACAAAATTTGCCATCAAGTTATGTCGGAAGTAAAAAAACACTTTCCAAAATTGATTTATAAGTCCGTGATTCCACGCAATGTTCGGCTTTCAGAGGCCCCGAGTCATGGTCGGCCAGCAGTGATTTATGACCCTTCCTCTAAGGGTGCAAAGGCTTATGTCGCGCTTGCTAAAGAGGTTGTAAAACAGCACGGGGGAGCTAAAAAGAATAGAAGGAAAAAATGAGTTCTAAAAAACAACTAGGTTTGGGGCGGGGTTTAGGCTCGCTAATCCCCCGAATTGACTCCAAAAAAGAGGCCGGCCTTGCTCAGCTTGATATTGATCAGATTCGGGGAAGTACCGCACAGCCCCGCCAACACTTTGAGGAAAAGGCTCTTAAAGAGCTGAGTGAAAGCATTAAGCAACATGGGGTCTTGCAGCCAATTGTGGTTCGCAAAAACCCTAAAGGCTTTTATGAAATTGTGGCCGGTGAGCGACGCTGGAGAGCATCTGAGCTTGCAGGGCTTCGCTCTGTTCCCTGCGTGATCGCTGACGTGGCCGACAAAGATATTTTGACTTTGGCGCTGGTTGAAAACATTCAGCGTGAAGACTTAAACGCCATTGAAGAGGCGGAAAGTTATAAAAAACTCCTTGAAGAACAGGGCCTTGGCCAAGATCAGGTTGCTAAAACTGTAGGTAAAGACAGGAGTACAATCGCAAACGCTTTAAGGCTTTTAAAATTGCCTTTTGAGGTCCAGAACCAGGTTGTGTCTAAAAAGCTCACCATGGGGCATGCAAGGGCCTTGTTGGGACTTGAAGATCAAGAGCTGATTCGCCAAATGGCTGGTGAAATCATTGAACAGGGCCTAAGTGTCCGGGCTACTGAGGCTTTTGTGTCTACAAAGCAAAGAACAGCCGGTAGGCCTTCGCGTAAGAAAAAGGTCGAGTCTTCTGATGAAAAGGAAGTTCGCCGCCGTTTGGAGCAAATCTTGGGCACCCAGGTAGATCTCAGGAACTATCATGGTATTGGGACCCTGGTGATACATTTTTCTTCTGTGGAACAATTAAACGATTTGGTAGACCAGATTACGGCTCGGAAGGCGTAAATAACCCAACAACCTAATAACCCAGGCAAAATTGGTGACCTGCGGCCCCCAAAAGCCTGGACTGTGGCACCTTTGCGCCCGTTGGGCGCGTAAAACCAGACGGCGGCCAAGCACCAAAGGCCACAAAGTGGCCGGCAGTGCAGTAGCCCAGTCATAGGCAGGAATGAAGTGCATGCTGTGGGGCTGGTTAGATGACGCAAGAGAGAGCTGGCGCCTATGTTTTGTCTGGACAAATTTAAACCCGCAATTTAAAAATGTCGCTTAATTATAGCCTGGTTTTAATGCGCCCGGCGGGCGCAAGGGTGCCGCAGCCCAGGCTTTTGGACGCCGTTGGTGGCCAATTTTGCCTGGGTAACGGTTGGGTGTGTAAGGGCTTTCGCGGGTAAACCCCTCACCCCGACCCTCTCCCTCAAGGGGAGAGGGGAAGAATGTTTCACGTGGAACTTGATTGGAAACCTTCTTCTAGTATAGGGCTGGCGGCTGCTACTGAGGCGCCGGGCTCAAAATTTGTATACCCCTCTTGCCTTAAAATGATCTCTAAAGCGCTTAAGACGGTCAGAATGTCTAATTCGTCAAAGTATCCCAGGTGCGCAATGCGGAAAATCTTGCCTTTAAGCTGCTCTTGGCCGCCGGCGATGGTGAGGTTTGCGCGGTCTCTGAGGCCGGCGTAGATGCTGTTCTCGGGTATATTAGTCGGTGCTTTTACGGCTGTGACGGAATCGGCGGGGCTTTTAGAGAAAAGCTCTAAATTCAAAGCCTTAATGGCCGTGCGGGTTGCTTTGGCGATTCGCGCGTGGCGCGCGAAGAGGTTTGGCAAGCCTTCTTCTTGCATCATAAGAAGAGACTCTTGAAGGCCGGTTATCAGCGAAACGGCCGGCGTATAGGCTGTTTGATTTTTGGCTTGCGTGGCCCTTTCTTTGGCTAAATCAAAGTAGTAGTGCGGCATGCGGGAGTCTTGATTGGCCTTCCAGGCCTTTGGGCTTACAGACATAAAAGCCAATCCAGGTGGGAGCATAAGAGCTTTTTGGGAGCCGGCTACCAATACGTCGATATGGTCGCGTTCCGGCTGGATATCCCAGACGCCAAGCGCTGTGATGCCGTCAACAATTAGTAGGCAGTCTGCTTTATCTTTAAGCATTTTACCGAGGGCTTCATAGGGTTGCCGGGTTCCAGTGGAGGTTTCGCAAGCCACGCAAACGACCGCTTTGGTGCTAGGGTGGTTGTCTAGAGCCTGTTGAACAAGTCCCGGGTCAATGCTTTCACCCCAGGGGACGCTTAGTGAAACAACCTCCAGGCCAAAGATGGTGGCCATTTGTGCCCAACGGTCGCCAAATTTGCCGCCGCCTACATTAATGATGGTATCTCCGGGAGAAAAAAAGTTCTGAAAAATGGCTTCAAAAGCGCCGGTTCCAGAACAGGAAAGTGTTAGAACCTCATGATTAGTTTGAAAAAGCCACTGCAGGCCCTGGCGGCAGCCTTCGAAAATCCGCTCAAATGCCGGGGTTCTATGGTGGTAGACAGAACGCGCCATTACGCTTAAAACCCGGTCAGGAACAGGAGTCGGTCCAGGTGCCAGTAGACGATATTTCATTTTGGTCTCCTTATAAGGCCTTTGTCGAGGTCTCAGGGGCGGATGCTACCCCTTTTTTGCAGAGACTTACAACCCGTGATGTGACGAAGGCTAAAGGTGTTTTTGCAAATTGTTTTTTGAATCAAAAAGGCCGCTTGGTTGATGTTGTTTGGCAAGAAGAGCTAGAACCAAATCGCTGGTTGTTGATGAGCTCACATGAAACACCTGAAAAATTAATTTCCTGGCTAGAACAATATTGGTTTTCGGAGGATCTTTCTGTCATACCAGCGGAGGCTGGTATCCAGTCCAACAACCTTAAGGCTTATGTGGATGCCAGCCTTCGCTGGCATGACAAGCGAGTAGCCAAATTACTCCCCAAATCACCCTCTGAAATCACAGATCGCTTTAATCCGCTCGAGATTGGCCTGAGAGAGCTTATAGATGAAAATAAGGGGTGTTATATTGGCCAGGAGGTGATCGCGCGTCTGCTGACTTACAGTAAGGTCACCAAAATCCTGGTTTCGCTCGGCTGTAAGCGCGAAGATTTCGAAAATCTATGTAAAGCGCCAGAGGTGACTTCGAGTTTAGATAAGTATGTTGAGGGTGAACCTGTTGCCCTGGCGGTTATTAAGAAAACAGCCTTGACAACTGAGTCCTTTTTCACTACATCGGGTGTTCCTGCATGGGTCGTTAGCTCAGCCCGGTAGAGCATCGGACTTTTAATCCGTTGGTCCAGAGTTCGAATCTCTGACGACCCACCAGCATGCAACTTCATCTTTTTAATACCCTAACCCGTCAAGTAGAGCCTTTTGAGCCCCTAGAGCCTGGCAAGGTGAAGTTGTACACCTGTGGTCCTACGGTCTATAATTACGCACATGTTGGAAACTTAAGGACTTATGTCTTTGAAGATATTTTGAGACGGACACTCGAGAAATTTAAGTTTCATGTGGAACATGTGATGAATATCACAGATGTTGGGCACTTGGAGTCAGATGCAGACGAGGGCGATGATAAGATGGCCTTGGCTTCAAAGCGCGAGAAAAAATCTCCTTGGGATATTGCTAAGTTTTACGAAAAAGAATTTTTCAAAGATGCAGATGCACTACATATTGTTCGGCCAACTCTAACCTGCCGGGCTACTGAGCATATTGATACCATGCAAAAGATGGTGCAGGGCCTTATAGATAATGGCCTTGCTTATGTTGTCGATGGCAATGTTTATTTTGAGGTGTCTAAATTCCCGGAATATACGAGATTATCCAAGCAGAACCTCGATGATCTTTTAGAGGGTGCACGAGTAGATATTGATGCTCGCAAACGGGACCAAAGAGACTTTGTGCTGTGGTTTTCGAAGAGTAAATTTCCAAACCAAATTATGAAGTGGGACTCGCCGTGGGGCGATGGCTTTCCTGGTTGGCACATAGAGTGCTCGGCGATGGCTTCTGAGTATCTCGGTGAGAGTATTGATATTCACTGCGGCGGTATTGATCATATTTCAGTGCATCATACGAATGAAATTGCTCAGGCAGAGGGCTACTTTGGGCACAAGTGGGTGAATACTTGGATGCATGGCGAATTTTTGGTTTTGGATAAAGCCAAGATGTCTAAATCTGCGGGTGGCTTTTTGACATTGAAGGGTTTGATCGATAAAGGCTTCGATGCTGTGCATTATCGCTATATGTGCTTGGGGGCACACTATCGTTCTGAGCTTAAGTTTAGTTTCGAGGCGCTTGAGGCTGCTAAGAATGCATTTGAAACTCTCAAAAATCGTGTTGTGAGTTGGAAATTTGACCCTAAAAAAGGCGAAAATTCAGGCAAAAAAACGGAGTATTTGAAGCGATTTGACGAGGCATTAGCGAATGACCTCGACATGCCAATCGCGATGAGCGTGCTTTGGGAAGCGGTGCGAGATGCTGAACTTGGTAGTGAAGCGCAGCTAGAGCTTTTAAAATACTGGGACAGTGTTTTAGGCTTAGGCGTCGAGAGTTTTGATAAACCTGAACTTTCTGCTGAGCTTATGGCCCTTGTTAAAGAGCGCGAAGAAGCCCGTGCCCATCGCGACTGGGCTAAATCAGATGCCCTGCGCGATCAGCTTTTAGAACAAGGCATTTGCCTCAAAGACGGCCCTAGCGGGACTGATTGGTATTTGAGATATTAACCTTCTCCTTTTGGAGCCTGTCGATAAAGTGGCGATTTAACCCAGGCAAGATTGTTCGCCTTCGGCGCCCAAAAGCCTGGGCTGTGGCACCTTTGCGCCCGCTGGGCGCGCAAAATTGTGATGTTGGTAATGAAAATTTTATCCGCGAAGCGGATGTATGAATATAGCCCCGGGCGTTAGCCCGGGGAAATGCATGTTGCATCATTTTTAAGTGCCGAAGGCACGGTTGAAGGGAGTGGAGCGGGAAATGGGATTCGAACCCACGACTTCAACCTTGGCAAGGTTACACTCTACCACTGAGTTATTCCTGCATGTTCACCTTGTCTTATGCTGGATTCGTAAAAATCTGTCAAGCACCCAGCCCAGCGTCGGTCGCCAGCGACCTCCTCTGGCTGGGCTATTGCACCATTGCCCCTTAACGGGGCGCGCAATATGGATGGGGCGGTTAAGCCCATTTTAGTCCGCAACTTAGCAAACCCCTCTCGAATGAAAGCCTGGTCTTCTTTAGAAACCTCCACTTTATCTTTGGGCATAAATCGGTTTTCATAAGCCTTGCGCTTTTTTTCTGCTTCTTGACGTGCCTGTTGGAGTTCTGAGAGGCTTTTGATTGGTTGTTCGGTTACAATAGCCCCGTAAAGCTTGGCGGTGGCTTGCACAAGCCACTTAGCACCTTGAGAGAGATAGTAGCGCACGTAGCTTAGCAAATTGCCGTATTGAAAGCGTTTGACCGCCTCTTCAACCTTATGCGCCAAAGTAGGTCTGCCTTCTTTGCCATCAAAGCAAGTAAACGCCTTGGACCACTCAGTTCCGTGCTGTTTGATGAGTTCCTGGGAAACGGAAGCAGGGTTCCTACAATTAGAATTAGAATTAAATTTATAATTTGAATTTAATTTAATTGGCGGACAACTATTTCCGCTTTCTTCACAACCTAGAAGTTTGTAAACGCGGTGTAGGCCTCGTTTTTGTTCTGTTTGCTCCAAGAAGCCAAGCGAGAAGAGCTCTTTGAGGTAGTTTCTGAGCTGTCTGGTTGAGCACTTGAGTTGTTTGGCCACATAGTTTTGACTCATCCAGATTTGATTGCCTTCCTGTTTGGGCAATAAGGAAAGAACCGCATAGGTGCGTGTAGCCCCATGAGATGCTTGTGATTCTAAAAGAGCGACTGGTAGTTTGGCGAATGGACTGGTTGAAATCATCTTTAGCTCCGTCGTCGCATCCAGGAGGCTTCGCAAAGAATATTTGACAACATAGACC
>JAESQZ010000246.1 GCA_016764955.1 Deltaproteobacteria bacterium
ACAGCGCCAACTGTTCCAAAATCACGCTCAGCGGCGTTAGAAACGCCTGTTAATTCACCAATAAAGCGCTTCCGGCTTGGACCAACCATCACTGGCCCCAAAGTCTTGAGTTCATCAAGACGACATAAAATCTCGATATTATGCTCGAGTGTTTTTCCAAAACCAATTCCCGGATCGATAATAATTTGCTCTCGCCGAAGATTATTATTCAAAGCATACTCGATGCGCTCAGCCAAATAGGTTTTGATTTCACCAATCACATCTGAATAAATAATTGGCCCTTGCTGCATATTTTGAGGTGTGCCTCGCATATGCATGAGAATCACGCCTTCAGCATCACGTGCAGCAAAAACCATTTTGGGGTCATGCGTGAAAGCCGAGACATCGTTAATCCAAGTAGCGCCAGCTTTCAAACACGCAAAAGCTGTTTTAGCATTGCGCGTATCAATACTGATTTGGCTAATCCCATCTGAAACCAAAGCTTTCACGACTGGCAATACACGTTCTACCTCTTCTTCAGGTGCAATAATTTGTGAGCCTGGCCTTGTTGACTCACCGCCAATGTCAATTAAGTCAGCCCCAGCCTCAAGCATCCTGTGAGCATGCCTCACAGCCTTATCTAATTTAAAATAATTGCCGCCGTCTGAAAAACTATCTGGGGTTAAGTTTAATATGCCGGCGACTCGAGTCACAATAACCCTTCCTCTGTCACCCCGCACTTGATGCGGGGTCCAGCCTGGATCCCGCATCAAGTGCGGGATGACACAACAGCATCCAACAAACGCTTCGTTACTTCTTCCGACTTGCCACTACCATCAACAATCACAGCATGCACAGAGGGTGCTAGATCTAAATATCGCTCGCGAATATTTTCTTGAATCTTTTGCGTCTCAAATATCTCTTGAACGCTTCCCCTTAAATCTCTTCGCTGCTTTGCCTCTATAAGAGGCGTATCGATCACGAGAGTCAAATCAGGCAGTGGCGCAAACTGATTAATCCGCCTCACCCAGTCTTCGGTTACTTCTAGGCCCTGGTAAACCCAACTGGATAAAACATAGCGGTCACAAATCACATCGATACCAGCCTCAAGCTTAGGCTTAATTTCTGTTGCAATGTGATGCAGCCGATCTGCCGCAAATAAGAGAGCCAGACTTTCTGGAAAGCGCTCAAAATTTCCGATTCGACCTTGAAGATAATCTCGGATTACTTTTCCCACCGGCCCAGCACTAGGTTCTGCTGTCACGTAAACATCTCGACCTTGTGCAGCTAGGGCTTTTTGTAAAGCTCGCGCTTGGGTTGTGTGCCCTGAACCATCAATGCCTTCAAGCGCGATAAACATGAAAAACTACTCCTTTTTGAATACCAATATTGGATTCCTAGCTGCCCCTGCTTCGTCTAACCTACTCAAAGCTGTATGAAAAGGGCTTAGCCTCAAACGCTCAGGTCCCTCTTTGGCTACTTCGAGAAAAGCCTCGCATAAGGCATCAAGTTCTTCTTTAGATTCTGTTTCAGTAGGTTCGATCATCAAAGCACCGTGCACAATTAAAGGGAAATAAATCGTGGGTGGATGCACACCACGATCAATCAAACCCTTTGCCATGTCCATCGTACTCACCCCGTGCTTTTGCTGTTTCCAATCACTGAAAACCACCTCGTGCAAACAGTCTGTTTCATAAGGCAAATCAAATGCTTTCTTGAGCTTAGCCTTAATATAATTGGCATTTAAAACAGCGCGCTCGCTGGCCTTTTTGAGCCCGCCTGCTCCCATCTCGCGAATATAAGCATAAGCACGAATCATCATTCCAAAGTTTCCCCAAAAACTTCTCACTCTGCCAATAGACTGCTCACCTGAATCTGGCAAAAACGGCGCTAACTCTTTACAAACACCTACTGCACCACCCCCAGGGCCGCCACCGCCATGTGGCGTCGTAAAAGTCTTATGCAAGTTAAAATGCATCACATCAATGCCCCAATCGCCAGGCCTTGAAATCCCCATGAGCGCATTCAAGTTCGCGCCGTCACCATAAACAAAACCACCAACCGCATGCACTTTTTCACAAACTTCCGAGATATTTTTCTCAAATAACCCAAGCGTATTAGGGTTCGTAATCATAATAGCCGCGCAGTCTTCATCCAGCTTGGCTTCAAAATCTTCCATATCGATCAAGCCATCTGAACCCGTCGCAACTGTCACAGCTCGATATCCTAAAAAGGCAGCTGTTGCCGGGTTAGTCCCATGCGCACTGGCAGGCACCAAAACTTTGTGCCGGCTTTCGCCCCGAGCCTCTAGGGCCTTCCGGATCATCAACATCCCAGTAAATTCGCCCTGAGCTCCCGCTGCTGGCTGAAGTGACACAGCCTCGAAGCCACCTATTTCCCCTAAATAAGCCCTCAGCTCTTCGATTAAAGCTTTGGCATTCTCGAGGCGAGATTCTGGCAAATAGGGGTGAAGCTGAGCAAAGCCCGGCAGCCTGGCTGCCCATTCGTTAATTCGTGGATTATACTTCATCGTACACGAACCCAACGGGTACGAATTTGTATCAATCGAAAAGTTCCAGCGACTTAATCTCGTGTAATGGCGATTAACCTCAGGCTCCGAACACTCAGCCAACTGGGCTTGGTCTTCCTCAGTGCGAAGATGTTTGCCTAGAACTTTAATTGCTGCCGCTTGAGACTCTGCACATTCAGGCAAGTCAACACCAGAGCGTCCTTTTGAACCATGTTCAAAAATCAGTTGCTCTTCGAAATCGAAATTTTGTCGTCCAATCATACAAGACTCCTGGCAAGATCTCTGACCTCAGACTCATCATGCAATTCTGTCGTCGTCACCAATAACTGATTTCGATCAAGCCAAACACCTGCAAAGACATCTTGTTTTTCTAAAGCCCTGGCTTTTCGAGCTTGGCTCTCTGTCAATTTAATTAGTGTCTCATTAAAGTGCGTCCCACTCGATAATACTTGAAGCCCTGCCTCATGAGCCTGCTTTCGAAAGTACAAAGTCTTTTGAATATTATTGAGTGCCAGCTTTCTAAAACCAGATTTCCCGTATAAAGCCAGCGTCATGCAAAACGCCAAAGCCATTAAATTATGATTTGTGCAAATATTCGAAGTCGCCCGTTCACGACG
>JAESQZ010000247.1 GCA_016764955.1 Deltaproteobacteria bacterium
ATGACAAAATAAAAACTACCCCCCATGAACAACAAGGTTACCAACTTTAGTTTCGTCTCTGAACCACTCATAGACTTTATAGAGACCTTGGTTATAGATTAGAGCGAATAAGAGAGTTTGCTTAGTGGTGTCATCTAGTGCTTTAAATTTGTTACCAATTCCCAGCGGGGTGTTTTCAGCTGCGGTACGTAACATTGGATTCTTTGCTAGCTCGCTGGCTGCTAGGAGTACAGGAATTCGTAGGCCAAGATCTGTTAGGATTGGTTGTTTAGTCAGTTTGCCTGCAGATACGATCGTGGTGACAAGCTGTCCCATCCGAGCAGTATCTTCTGGGACTCCAAACTTTCTTGTCCCAACCTCTAGGGCAGCAGCAATAGCGCCTGCTACAAGCAAAGAAGAAGGGAGAGTGCTTTCTGAGGCCTCTTCCTGATGAGCAAATAGGTTAATTGAAAATGTGGCTAAAAGGGCGAATGTGAGTTTCTTCATGTTTGTACCTCAAGGGTAAAACCGAGAACTCAAACGTTTTATTTCAAAAAAAATCACTGTCATGCTGGCGTAGGCCAGCATCTAGACCCTGGCCTTCGCCAGGGTGACTGTTGATGCTTTATTTCAAAAATTTGCTCACAAGCATTCTTTTGACAAGCACAGCTTCGCTGGACTTAAAAACCAAACTTAAAGCAGCGTAGGTGACTATGCCTGAAAGCACTGCGAATCCTAGTGTTAGAATATTTTGCCAAGTTGGCCCGTGATACCATGTGCCAAGGTGACAAATGCCCCAAGCAACTAAGCCCATGCTGAGTGCTAAAATAGTTTGCTTGGCCATGCTGCGCAGCAGTTTTGAGCTTTCCAGATTACCTATTTTGCGATGCAAAAAGAATAAGAGCAAAGCAGTTTGAACAAAGCTTGAAAGCGTCAGCGATAACGCAAGGCCAGCTACTTGAAAGCGCAATAGGGCTAAACCAAGCGCAAGGTTTACAACCAATACAACACCAGCAATCGCGACAGGCGTTTTCATGTCTTTGAGTGCATAAAAAGCCTGAACGGTTGTTCTTGAAAATGCCACTGTTATAAGTCCTGGTGCGAATGCTATCGTCGCATAGGCAGTGAGCATTGTGTCGTTCCAATCGAATGCACCGTGATAAAAAAGAACAGACACAATTGGTAGGCCAATTAGCATGAGGCCAAAAGCAGCAGGTATAGTGATAAAATTAGTTAAGCGTGTTGAAAACTGCCAAGTGTGAATTAACTTTTCGTGAGAGTCGTCGTCTTTAGATGCTGTTTGCTCACTCATGGCAGGCAAGGTAGCCGTCGCAATAGAAATTGCAAAGATGCCGAGAGCTAATTGCATGAGTCTATCGGCCATGCTGTAGCAAGTGATTTGACCTGCAGGCAAATAGCTGCCCAATTGTCTCAAAACCATGAGGTTAATTTGATAAATCGCGATGCCAAAAACTGACGGCAAAAGCAGACGCAATAATTTTCGAACGGGCTCGCTATTAATATTAAGGGTTGGGCGTAATAAGAGGCCATACTTGGCTAACACAGGAAGCTGTACAGCAAGCTGCAAGACGCCACCTAGCATAACGCCTGCTGCTAAAGAATAAACTGGCTGCTCAAAGTAGTGATATAGCCCGTAAGCGCAGGCAATCATGCTTAAGTTAAGCAAAATAGGTGAGGCTGCCGGTACGGTAAAATGCTGATGAGCATTTAAAACACCCATGCTCAAAGCTACAAGGCTGATAAAGAATACATAGCCGAACATCCACTGGGTGAGCGAAACGGTTAAAGCCGTTTGCTCGGGGCGTTCAGCAAAGCCGCTTGCGAATGCGTAAACAAGGCCTGTAGCTCCCAAAATACCTAGAGTCACAAGGGCTAAAAGTGTCAGCATTAAGATGCCGCTAACAGAAGAGTAAAAGCGCTTAGCAGCTTCCAAGCCTTCGTGTTTACGAACTTCTGTATAAACTGGAATGAAAGCGACTGTTAAAGCGCCTTCAGCCACAAAGCGTCTAAGCGTGTTGGGGATGGTGAATGCGATATTAAACGCATCCATAATGGCATTTGCGCCAAAAAGATTGGCCGTGACGATATCTCGTGCAAGGCCAGTGAACCGCGAAAGCGTGGTGAAAAAAGCCACCACGCCTGCATGTTTTGTTAGTTCCTTATGAGCCTTCTCATTCACCTTGAATGTTGAAGCCTTTCAAAGAATCACCCCAAGTTCCCATGCTGGTACTCTTAGGCTGACTAGAAGCAGCGCTCTGCTGGGCAAGGTATGTGCGATAGTCAAAGCCTTTCTTAGCCTTCTTAACCGCTTTCATGGAAAGGCCAATCTTGCGCTCTTCTGGATCAACATCAATGATCATGACTTCAACTTCATCACCAGGTTTCACGAACTCATGTGGACTCTCAACATGCTCTTCGTCAAACTCTGAAACATGGCAAAGACCATCGATACCAGGCTCGATCTCGATAAAGGCACCGAAGTCGGTTACTTTTGAAACTTTGCCTTTCACACGAGCGCCACGTGGATACACGTGTGGGATACGTCCCCATGGATCTTCGTGAAGCTGCTTGATACCAAGTGAGAAACGCTCGTTCTCCATATCAATATTAAGCACAACGGCTTCGACTTCATCACTCTTTTGGAAGATTTCCGAAGGATGCTTGACGCGGTGAGTCCAGGAAAGGTCGCTGATGTGGACTAGACCATCAATACCTTCTTCAATACCGATGAAGATACCAAAGTCTGTGATATTTCGAACTTGGCCGCGAATCACAGTGCCAATAGGGTATTTCTCTTCAAGAAGCGTCCAGGGGTTGGGTTCAACTTGTTTTATACCAAGTGAAATACGCTTGCTTTCTTGGTCGATATCCAAAACAATCGCGCTTATTTCATCGCCAATATCGAGGACCTTCGAAGGATGCTTCACACGCTTGGTCCAAGACATCTCAGAGACGTGAATCAGACCTTCAATGCCGGGTCTCAATTCAATGAAAGCACCGTAGTCAGTTAAAGATACAACTTTGCCTTTTACTTGGGTGCCAACTTGGAATTCCTGTTGGACAGACAACCAAGGATCTTCTTGGATTTGTTTGATACCCAAAGATACCCGTTCGTGTTCAGGATCATATTTGAGAACTTTGACTTTAACTGGGCTTCCAACCTCAAAGAGTTCAGATGGATTTTGAACCCGGCCCCAACTCATGTCTGTGACATGAAGCAAACCGTCAACGCCACCCAAATCTACGAAAGCGCCGTAGTCGGTCATATTCTTGATAGTACCGTCTAAAATGGCGCCTTCAGCAAGGTGTTGAAGCGTAATACCTCGTTTTTCTTCACGCTCTTTTTCCAGAAGTGCTCTTCGGCTCAGAACGATATTGCCGCGTTTGCGGTTAAATTTAATAACTTTGAATTGGAAGCGTTCACCAATCATTTTATCCAGATTGCGAACTGGCCTTAAATCAATTTGGCTTCCTGGCAAGAATGCTCTTACGCCAATGTCTACTTGCAAGCCACCTTTGACTCTTCCGGTGATTGTACCTTCTACAATTTCGTTTCGCTCACAGGCAAGGGAGATATTATCCCAAACTTTAACCCGATCAGCTTTTTCCTTGCTTAAGATAAGGCGGCCAGAATCATCTTCTCTGGACTCAACCATGACCTCGATTAGATCGCCCTCTTTAATCTGTAATTCACCATTAATAGATGGGAATTCATGGGCGGAGATCAAACCTTCTGATTTGTATCCGATGTCAACTGAAATGAAGTCTTTGCTCACAGCCAATACTGTGGCTTGGACAATTTCGCCTTCTAATACGTTATCTTTCGCGTAGCTCTGATTTAATAAATCCTCAAACGATAGGGTTTCTTCTTGGGTTCTCACTAAAATTCCTTTAAGATGACCTAATTAATATTACCTTGCGGCTCATTAATTCGTCATGAACGGGTTTCGTAGTCCAAGTCTTATGTCATTATGCAAACGAAGACAAGACGGTTACACCAATCAATTTGGAATGAATTGGATTTTTATTTGACTCCCCATATCTCGAAGGGGTTGTTGCTTTGTGTGAGCGGAGGTTCTGACTCACGTGCTCTGATGGAAGCGGTCGCCAGGTGGCCTAAACGAAGCTCCAATATTCAGGTGCTTAGCGTTAATCATGCTACGCGTTTAGAGACGTTAGACGAGGCTAGAGCTGTAGCAGCCAGGGCTCGGGTTTTAGGTTTTGAGTCACACGTGTTGTCCTTGAACCCTGAAAAGAAAATGGATGAGTCGAGCCTAAGAGCCCGGCGTTATAAGGCAATTTGGAGTTTGGCGCGCGAGCTGTCTGCCCGGGCAATTGCTGTTGCTCACACTGAAGACGATCAGGCAGAGAGCTTAGTAATGGATTTGATGGGGCAAGGCGGAGGCCCTCAAGGGGCAGGGATGTTGCCTGTTACACAAATGCCGCAAGGTCTTGTTTTACGCCCACTATTAAGCTTTTCAAGAGCTTACTTAATAGCGCTTTTAACAGAGCTGGAAATCTATGATTATATCCAAGATCCCACCAATAAATATAGCGAGGGGCGCCGTGTGCAGGTGAGACACTTTCTGAGTCTTCACAAAGCTCCTCGAACGCGTTTGGCGCAGATGGCGCTCAAGAGGCGTAAAGACTTTGAGACCATGAGGCACCTGTGGGAAGAGCAGGTGGATAGAGTGGGTGAGCAGGTTCAGGTTCGTTTAGATGCTCATATGCCAGAAGTTATTAAGTTTCAGGCACTTAAGACTGGGCTTGCTGAATTTTTGCCGGGGCAGGATTTGAGAACTGCCAGTGTAACGCTTCAGAAAATCGCTAGTGCTTCAAAGCCGGGCCAAAGTTATGATTTGCCAGGCTGTGTGGCCGAAGTCAGGGCTTTAAGCGAAAAAGACTCCAGTCTTGAGGTCCAATATAGATTGCCTGAATGAAACCATCGGGCCCAATTAAAAGCGTTTCTGGAAATTGAGAGATTCCATAAAGATCGGCTATTTGATGCTTGGAGTCTTCAACTAAGACAAACGGGGGCTTGGTGTTCCCAAAGAATCTTTGAATTTCGTTATGAGGCGAGTCAACTGCTACTGCTAAAATCGTTACTTTGCCTTTGAGTTTCTCGGCGAGCTCTATAAGTAAGGGCATTTCAGCTCGGCAAGGTTCACACCAGGTTGCCCAAAAATGCAGCAAAACATTTTGGCCTTTAAATTGTAAAAGCGAAATTCCGTCGAGATTAAACTCAGGGGCCTTTTTGGGTTCAACTGGAATTTCTTGGAAGGTTAGCTGACCTCGTTTAGAAACCTGAAAAGTAACCAGAATCCCAATTGAAATAAACGCGAACCAGAAGAATATGGCTTTGATGGTTTCAAGTTTCATAAATTGATTTTAGCTGGATAATTCTTGTTTGTCATGTGTCGTCATCGCTGTATGGGTTAGGTAATTCGTTGATGAAACCAAAATTGGGTGAGGGTCTAATGCAATGCGCCTCAAATCAATGATATAGTAAACACATGGAGAGCCAGCAGCCCAAAACAGCCGAAATTCCCACGAAGTGCGAAGAGTGGTCTCTTAATGAGAACAACCAAGATTCAGAATCTCCTGGCAAGCGTTTTTTGTGGAACAAGACCTATTCTATTAGTATCTGGGCGGATCAGCTTAATTTAAATACCACAGAGGAGATGCTGGACGACTTCGCTGTTTGGCGTGCCTTTATTCAGTTCCAAGCCAGCTCAGTCTACAAGCTATGTGCTATTTGTAATGGGCCTGAGACTGCTGTTGATATGAAGATCTGTTGCACCTGTGGCGCAACCGTGCATGTTGAGTGTAGCGAGCCTTGTAGCACCGAGCAAATTGCGCAGAAACCAGCAAACAAAGAATTCGAACCATATCTGGTGTGTTGCTTCGCATGCGAAGATAAGATGCCACAGGAGAAGCTGAAATTCGACGTGCATGAAGACGATGCAAGGCGCGCTGCAGTCCGTACGATGGCTATCAGCGATGAGATTGGCCCAGAGTTTACTACACGATGTCATGTGTTAACGAATGGTTTAGATCTTAGTGAGCAAGAGAAGATCCTTGAGCTCCAGAATATTAACGCTGCCTTTTTTCAACCGGGCAACACATTAAGCTGGCTAGAACGTAAGATGGCACCTAATAAAGCTGGTGCTCGTGGCACTTATGCCGCGGTAGATATCCCGCGTTTCAGTATCGTTGGTGTTTATCCTGGGTACGAAGATTTGTTGATAGGTGAGCATATAAAGAAGGGCCGGCCAATTCCGATATATAAGCTTAGGGACATTAACTGCGCCGATTATTATAACCGTGTCTTTATCGAACATGACAAGTGCTTCACGCAGTTTATCAATGAACCCAATGAGAATGAAGAGAGCAATGTCGCTTGGATCCAGGAGACCTGCCACAAAAAGGGCCGCATTAGTGTGATAGCGGTGCGTGATATCCGGGCAGGCGAGGAGTTGCTCATCAGCTATGGTCCGGTGTATCGCCGCACGTATCCATTTAATTATGACGCCTATGCTCTCAGTCCTGTAGATGGCTACGAGAATCCTCCGTGCTTTGCGCTCTGGCACTGGAAAAATAAAGATAAGAAGGATGCTGAGTTTGTGTGCTATATCGCATACGACAGCCAGCGAAATATCTATACGTATTGGGAAACAGCTATGAGACAGCTTCTATAGACTTAACTGCGCAACAAATTATACGTCCCAGAGCCAATAGCGATTAACTTAGGCTTATCTCCAGCTGCATAGACTTCCATGCGTGCAATGGCGACGCGTTTGCCGGCGCGCATAACTCGGCCTTCGCAATAGAATTCACCTGGAGAACCAGGTTCTAGAAAATCGACTTGTAAGTTAATCGTGCTGATTTTGTCTTCGTTTTCAAGCAAGCTCATGCAGGCAGCGCCGCCGGTGGCGTCTATTAATGAGCTTAAAACGCCGCCGTGGATGACTGGCCTCGATGGGTCACCAATCAAATCATCAGACCAGGGTATATGTATTTTGGCAAAACCAGATTCGATAATTTCGATATCTAACTTTAACCAGTTATTAAAAGGCGATAGCGTTTTGAGGTCTTCAAGGCCGCTCATATTTTAGCCTCCAATTTGGATTTGAGCCCAACGGGTTTTGCCGACGCGCAAAGCATGCTTACCAGACTCGAGTATATGCTGGCCATCTTTTTGAATTTCGCCGTCGAGTGTGACGCCACCTTGTTTGAGCAATCTCTTAGCCTCTGCGTTAGAGGGCGCCAGATTTGTTGTGACGATTGCTTGCATCAAGGACAGCGGGGTGGGGCACTCAAATAGCGGTGCATCTTCTGGGATGTCGCTGCGCTTGCCGCTGCCAAAGAGGCTATTAAATTGCTCGAGTGCAGCTTCAGCTGCTTTTTTGTCGTGGAAGCGCTCGACGATTTCAAGAGCGAGGGCGATTTTGGCTTCTTTTGGGTGGCCTTTTTTAAGTTCTGCTATTTCTTCTTCGGATTTGAGAGAAAGCAGCTCGTAATAGCGCCACATGAGTTCGTCCGAGATGCTCATGAGTTTGCCGAATTGAGAGTCGGCCTCTTCTTCGACGCCAATATAATTGCCCAGGGACTTGGACATCTTTTCGACGCCATCTAGGCCTTCCAAAAGAGGGAAAGTCATGATGCATTGAGGTTCCATGCCGTAGTGACGCATTAAGTCACGGCCAACCAGAAGATTAAAAAGCTGGTCTTGGCCACCTAACTCAACATCAGCTTTAAGAGCAACCGAATCGTAGCCTTGCATCAATGGGTACAAGAGTTCATGTATGCTAATAGGGCGACCTTCTTCAAGGCGTTTTTTGAAATCGTCACGCTCGATCATGCGAGCCAAAGAGTAGCGACTAGCCAACTTGATAACATCTGCAAATGTAAAGTCTTGCAGCCACTCGGAGTTGAAGCGAACTTGGGTTTTTTGTGGGTCTAAGATCTTAAAAACCTGGCGTTCGTAGGTCGCTGCATTGGATTTGATTTCAGCATCGGTTAGGGGAGGGCGGGTGACATTCTTACCACTAGGATCACCGATACGGGCTGTGAAATCGCCAATTAGGAAAATCACGTGATGCCCTTGGTCTTGCAGGCGACGCATGGCGGTTAAAAGCACCGTGTGACCCAAGTGTAGGTCAGGCGCTGTAGGGTCAAAGCCTGCTTTGATAATAAGGGGCCTGTTTTGCTTTAGCTTTTTTTTGTATTCGGCTTCAATTTCCGGACTAATAAACATGATGGCGTAGTTCTAGCCGTAATTGGCGGATACTTCAATAGTGATGCTGTCATCCCGGCCTTGAGCCGGGATCTAGCAAATTTTATACTGGACCCCGGGTCAAGCCCGGGGTGACGAGGGGCGCACTTATACAGCAATCAGGCTATCTAGCAACTCATCATGGGGCTCAACTGGCAATTCTTGTTCTAAAACCTGTTGTTTTAGGCATAGGCCAATAATTTGAGGGCAATTCGAAGATTGGCGAAGTTTGGAAATGCAGCGGTCATAATAACCACGGCCGCGGCCAAGGCGGTGGTTGCTTTTGTCAAAGGCTAGCCCAGGCACGAATACATATTTGAGTTTTGCCTCAAGAATTTGCTGAGCATAATCTAAGGGGTCTTTGTTTGGCAAAAAGACTTCAGGAAAAAGTTTGATGATAGTTGAAGTATCAGGCTCGTCTGGGAAGCTTTCGAATATGCCAACTGGTTCGTCTAAGTAGGGCTTCAAGATTTTAGGCAGTTTTTGGCCAGCTTCTTGAAATACTTCACGCGGAAGCGAAGTAAGAAGAGCGCGCATTTTTCGCCGAAGTTCAAGTTTAGAGGATATCGTCATCCGAAACTTGAGTTGGAGCAGATTCAGGGATGCCTGACAAGACACTTTCTACTTCCCGTAATGCGGCTTCCGTACGAGATTCGAGCTGTTTTTTGAGCTGATCGATGCTGTCATCTTTCTCAAACAGTTGGTCTGCTAGGTTTAGGCTTAAGAGCAAAGCGATGTCGTGCGTAGAGGCAATGCGTGAGTTTTGTTGAATCGTTTCAAGACGCTCAGTCACAAAGGCTGCGAGACCTTTTAGGTATTCTTCGGGCTTTTCAGAGCGAATCTGAAAATGCTGGCCCATTACCGAAACTTCAACCTTTCGCTTGTTATCCATATAAGGTCTAAGCTAGCACAGTCACCCTGGCGAAGGCCAGGGTCTAATCTAAATAGTCACATGTAGTAGAAACCTAAATAGTTTACATAATATTTGTTATGGGACAGTTGTCTCTAGAGCCAGATAAGGCCTATAGCGCCTGCCAATGCGCAGTATAGTGCGAACCAGAGCAAGCTTTGGGTTTTTAAGAAGTTCAAAAACCAGCGTATGACTAAATAACCTGTAACAGCTGCTACCAACATACCTACTACGATTGGCCCTAGGCTGCGCTCCAAGACCTCAGGGTAGCGAACTAAATCATCAGCAGCTACTAAAGAAGCTCCTAACATCACTGGAATAGACATAAGAAAAGAAAATCTGGCTGCTGCAGTCCTAGAAAGACCCATCAAAATACCCGCGCATATGGTAGCGCCAGAACGGCTGATGCCAGGCATGATGGCTAGCAACTGTGCAAAGCCTATGCCCACGGCGTCTTTAAGTCGAACTTGCCCACGATGTTTTTTTGCCAGAAACTCTGTAACAGTCAATAAACCAGCTGTGAAAAGCAAAAAAGCAAGGGCTGCTCTAGGAGACTCAAAATAACCCACTATTTCTTCTTTAAATAATAGGCCCCCAACCGCAGCCGGGACTGTAGCAACCCCTAAAAGCCACCCCAAACGTGCTGAGGGGTGCTGGAGCGGTTTTCTAGCTATGAGCCCTTGAATCATGTGCTTGGCAATATCCAAGATATCTTGAGCAAAATAAGCCATAACGCCTATTAGGGTTCCTAGCTGGACCAAGACATCAAAAACAAATGCCTCACGAACTGGGAAGTGCCAGCCTAAAATATGGGGCACCAAAACAAGATGTGCGCTCGATGAGACTGGTAGATATTCAGTCAAGCCTTGCACGATTCCTAAAATTGTGGCCTGTATCAATGTCATATGCTTAAACCCAACACAAAAGCTCCCCTCTTTACTCTAAAAGACCAATCCGGAGAGCTTTTTGATTTTAAGTCGCTGATCGGTCAAAAAACAATCGTTTTATTTTTTTACCCAAAAGACAATACCCCAGGCTGTACAGCTGAAGCCTGCTCTTTTCGGGATAATTATGCCGGGTTCAAAGCCTATGATGCTGAAGTAATTGGAATCAGCAGTGACTCAAGCGACTCACATCAAGCATTTCAAAATAAGCATCAGCTTCCTTATCGATTGTTAGCTGACGAAAATAGCACAGTAGCAAAACTTTATGGCTTGAAGCCTAGTATGCTTGGGCTTTTAAAGCCTAGAGTATCTTTTGTGATTGATCAAGATGGCCTTATTCAGCATGCCTTTTCTGCGCAGCTAGGCGTGCATAAACACATTGACGAAACCTTGCGCGCTGTCCAACGCCTAGCCAAAGTATAGCGAGCAGTAATAGCAATAAATTGTCAGTGCGCCCTGCCTGGCTGCAGCCTCCGTCAGACTGATGCGCGATACTGGATTGCTGCTCTTCAAAAAGCCTTGCTTGCAAATGTGTTAACGGTTTTAGGTCGCGTAGGCAGTCTATATCTTCCTCAATGAGTTTAAACGGCTCAAAGCGAGTTTTAGCATTTTTATGCATAATCGAGTCAAAACGCTCTGAATGCTGTAATCCCAGCACGTGGCCAAGTTCATGAAGTAAGATATTTTGATAATCTGTTTGTGAGAGCCTCTTTTTGGTTTCTTCATTCACAAAAATATCAACCTGTAAAATCAACCTTGGGGAGTTGGCTGTATAGTTGTGTCTTGTTACCGCTAGCGGACGTCCCTCTTCATTGCTTTGAAAGATCTGAGAGTTAGCAGAACTAAATTGGACCCGGTTAGAGCTAGCCGGGTTGATGGTTAGCAGAAAACTACTGCAAGAAACCGCATTCCATATGTTCATAGCTCTCTGAAGAGGCGCCCTAAGCTCTTCTGATTCAACAGCAAATTCAATGCTATGGGTGGTCCAATATAACTGTGGGTCTTCTTGTGCAGTTAACTGGCTGGCCTGTAAAAGATTCAAAGTTAGAAGGCAGCGTCGCAAAATCAGCATTCAAACAAAACGTTTGCAGAGCTTGCCTTATTCGCCCTGAACATTATAATCTTTAGGTATATGACCTCTCCAAAAGATACCGGCGCCGAAAGTCCAAAGGCGATTTCTTTGCCATCTGAGCTCCCTATTTTGCCTTTGCGCAATAGTGTTTTCTTCCCAGGTGCGGTTATGCCGCTTACGATCGGACGTAATAAAACAATCCGGCTTATTGAGGAGGCAACTCAGGAAAAGAGCCTGCTAGGTATTGTGACGCAAAAGGCACCCGAGATTGATGATCCGGCTTCGGGTGACTTATACCAGGTGGGAACCGTTGCTCGAATTATTAAGCTCGCTCGTACAGGCAAAGATGGGTTTAATATTGTTGTAGAGGGCTTGACGCGATTTCGAATTGACGAATACACACAGCAAGATCCATTTTTTATAGCCAAAATAACGGCGTTGCCGGATGAGGACGTCAATGATGTTCAGGTAGAAGCGCTTTCGCTAAACTTAAGAAATACGGCGCGTGAAGTAATTGATTTGTTGCCTGAAATTCCAGTGATGGCCAAGCAGCTACTAGATTCTATTGTCGCGCCAGGTCATCTTGCTGATTTGATTACAGCGAATATTGATGCGACGATTGAAGAAAAACAAGAGGTTTTAGAGCAAGTCGTTTTGCCTAAGAGGCTCACAAAAGTACTTGAGCTTTTGAATCGCCAATTTGAGGTTCTTAAACTTTCTAATAAAATTAATTCTCAAGTTAAAGGCGAAATGAGCAAGACGCAGCGTGAGTATTATCTGCGTCAGCAGCTTAAGGCGATCAAAGAAGAACTTGGTGACAAAGAAGACGATGAAAGCGGGCTGGAGGACCTTGAAAAACGCCTTCGAGCCGCAGAGCTGCCGGAAGAAGCAGATAATGCTTCAAAGCGTGAGTTGAAGCGCATGCATCATATGCAGCCAAGCCAAGCTGAATACACGGTTGCACGGACTTACTTGGACTGGCTGGCAGACTTGCCTTGGAAGAAAACAAGTAAAGATAATTTAGACCTTGAGAATGCTCGTAAGCAATTAGACTCAGATCATTATGGGCTAGATAAAGTCAAAAAGCGAATTATTGAGTACCTAGCAGTTCGTAAGCTTAAAAAAGATATGAAAGGTCCTATCTTATGTTTTATTGGCCCTCCGGGTGTTGGTAAGACTTCTTTAGGACGCTCGATTGCGTCGGCATTGGGCCGGAAATTTCATCGGATTTCTTTAGGTGGCGTCAGGGATGAAGCCGAGATTCGGGGGCATAGGCGAACTTATATTGGTGCCCTGCCCGGTCGAATTATTCAGGGCATAAAAAAAGCAGGCACCAGCAATCCGGTTTATTTGCTCGATGAAATCGATAAATTGGGTCACGACTTCAGAGGCGATCCTGCTTCTGCCCTTCTGGAAGTTTTGGATCCAGAACAAAATAATACATTCAGTGATCATTATTTGGATGTTCCATTTGATCTTTCTAGAGTCTTGTTTATTGCGACTGCGAACCAGGGCGATACGATTCCAGCAGCGCTTAGAGACCGCATGGAAGTAATTGAACTTCCTGGCTATACTTTTGAAGAAAAGATGTCGATTGCAAAGGCCCATCTGATTCCAAAACAGATGACTGAGCATGGTATTACAAAAGAATTAATTGAACTTCCATCAAAGACAGTATTGCAGGTTGCTAGCAATTATACGCGTGAAGCAGGTGTTCGTAACTTGGAGCGAGAGATAGCTGCGATTTGTCGTTCTGTTGCAGTCGATCTTGTTGAAAATGCGAAATTATCTAAGCAGGTAATCACTACTGCGAAACTGGAAAAGATTTTGGGTCCAGAGAAGTTTTACAACGAAACAGCCGAGCGGACTTCTATGTCTGGTGTTGCGACTGGGCTTGCTTGGACAGCAGCTGGGGGCGAACTCCTCTTTATTGAGGCCACTAGAATGGGTGGAAAAGGAACCTTAATTCTGACGGGTAAGCTGGGTGATGTGATGAAAGAATCTGCTCAAACTGCTTTGAGTTGGATTCGGACCAATGCAATGAGTTTTGGTTTAGCCGAAAGGGTGGATGAGCACTTTTTGGAAAAGACAGATGTCCATGTTCACTTCCCTGCAGGCGCAATTCCAAAAGATGGTCCTTCTGCTGGTGTGACGATTATTACAGCACTTGTGTCACTGTTGACGGGAAAGAAAACCAGACCAGACACGGCCATGACAGGCGAGACTACCTTGAGGGGGCAAGTGTTGCCAGTTGGTGGTATTAAAGAAAAAGTGTTGGCAGCACATAGGGCTGGTATCAAAAATATCTTGATGCCTGCACGTAATGAGAAAGACTTGATTGATATCCCACCCAACGTGAAGTCTGAAATCAAGTTTGTCTTTGTGAACAAAGTAGACGAAGTTCTAGATTTTGCTTTGGCGAAAGAAAAATCCAAGCCCAAAGCTAAAGAGCCTCGAAAAAAAGATAGTGGTAGGCCGCAAGCGGAGGCTTAAGGCTGTCATGTACCCAGGCCTACGCATTAACCTGGAATGCTTCTGAACATTCACCAAGAACTTATTTTAGCTTGAAGCATGCACGTAATTCGGCGTGCAAAAAATAGAAGCCGGCCCCTGCTCCTCAGGCGAGATTTGCAGGGAATCCGGCAGCCACACAATGGCTGAGAACTCATTTAGACTCTCGGCCTGTAGTCGTCAATGCCAATTGACTTGAGGATCGTTATGTCTAAAATCGAATTATCACCCCGTGCGAAGGCTGTTTATGAATGGATCCGTGAATCCTGTCATACCGGGCTTGACCCGGTATCCAGCACTGGATCCCGGCTCGGAGGCCGGGATGACAGCGTTACGCTCTCTATACGCCAGCAGACGCTAGCAGATTTATTGGGCTGCTCACGACGGAGTATTTACAGGGCATTGAAGCAACTTAAAGAGCAAGGCTGTTTGGTTGAAACGGGTAAGCGTGAGAATAGATGTAAAGTTTATGCGGTGCGCTGTCACCCCGCACTCGATGCGGGGTCCAGTAAAATTGACTGGATCCCGGCTCAAGGCCGGGATGACAGTGTGGGGGGCCGGGATGACGATGTTCCGCCTGTGGAACTCTGCCCTCAGGCTAAATTCCACCTCGACAACTGTCGGAATATATTTCGTTATAATTTCCCAGAAGACTTTGATTGGGAAAAACACTTCCCAGAGGCAACTCACAAAATCCGACACGTTGACCATCAAACCAAATTCTGGCGCCTCATGTTTGATAATCTCTATCTCATACAAGAGCGCGAAACTGGTAAGCCACATAGCGCCAGGGTCGACAATCCAGACTCAACCTTGTTTGGTATTAGCTATCCCAAAACGCCGCCGCCAAGCCAGATAGACTATATCCTACGAACCAGGCCAGCGTATCGGCCGTATCGATCAGCAAACTTGTCATGAGTGCTTAGCATGCTTACACTATAAGCATGCAATTCGACAAAATGACCACAAAGCTTCGCGAGGCTCTGCAAGCTGCCCAATTGGAGTGTGCCACTAAGAAGCAGCAGCAGCTCTCTTTATCACATCTGCTTAAGGCTTTGGTCGAACAAGAAGAAAGTCTGGTGCCTCAGGTTTTGGCTAGCCTAGGTGCTAATGTGAAGGCAATTTTAGGCGATTTGAAGGCTCAAATTGACCAAGAGCCGCAGGTTTCAGGGGCTGATGCAGCCCAAGTTTATTTGGCACCGAATGCTCAAAAAGCGCTCGAAAAAGCAACTAGCCTGGCCAAGAAATGGGGAGATAGCTTTATCTCAACTGAGACCGTGTTTTTGGCTTTGAGTGAAGTCGGAACTAGCAAAACACTGTTGGAACGGCACGGCATTAAAAGCAAAGCCATCGAAGAGGCTATTTTGACCCTGCGTCAAGGCAATACGGTTAACGATGAGGACCCTGAGTCTAAACAGGGGACAATTAATAAGTATACGCGAAATTTAACAGCTGATGCTCGAGCTGGAAAACTGGACCCTGTGATTGGACGAGATGAAGAGATTAGGCGAACGATACAGGTGTTGAGTCGACGCACGAAAAATAATCCAGTTTTGATTGGAGAGCCTGGGGTTGGCAAGACGGCTGTAGCCGAAGGTATCGCTGCCCGAATTGCTGTTGCAGATGTGCCAGAGAGCTTGAAAGATCGCGAACTGGTTTCGCTTGATTTAGCTGCTTTAATAGCTGGCACAAAATATCGCGGTGAGTTTGAAGACCGCCTAAAAGCTTTGCTCAAAGAGCTTCAAAAATCTGATGGACGCTATGTTTTGTTTATTGACGAGCTTCATACGCTTGTGGGAGCAGGTGGTGCTGAGGGTGCGATGGATGCAAGCAATATGCTTAAACCTGCCCTCGCCCGTGGTGAGCTTCGGTGTATTGGCGCAACGACACTTAACGAGTATCGCAAACATATCGAGAAGGACGCGGCTCTCGAGCGTCGTTTCCAGCCGGTGTTTATTAAAGAGCCAAGCGTTGAAGATGCAATTACGATTTTACGAGGCTTAAAAGAACGCTATGAATTGCATCACGGGATTCGCATTACCGATGGGGCTATTGTGTCAGCTTGTATGCTATCAAGTCGATACATAACAGGCAGGCAGTTGCCAGACAAAGCAATCGATTTGATTGATGAGGCTGCGAGTGCCTTGAAAATGCAGATAGAATCGTCGCCCGTTGAACTAGATGAACTTGAGCGCTCGATTGCACGTTTGGAGGTCGCAAAGCAAGCTTTGATGCGCGAAAAAGATAGCGCCAGTAAAAAGCGCTTAGCTGAGAGTGAAAAGGAGCTGGCTGAGAAAAAAGAAGCAGCAACAGCACTCAGGGCAAAATGGACAACCGAAAAAAATCGAATTCTCGAAGTTAAAAATACCAAAGAGAAAATCGAAAAAATTAAGCACGAAATAGAAGTGACTCAGCGACAGGGTGACTTTGAGAAAGCAGCAAAGCTTCAGTACGGTGACTTATTTGAGTTAGAAAAGAAAGTTTCTGAAAACCACAGCTCTCCTTCTAATTTTTTAAGAGAAGAAGTCACTGAAGAAGATATCGCTGCTGTTGTCTCATGGTGGACAGGAATTCCAGTCAAAAAGATGTTAGAGGCTGAGACTGAGCGCTTGCTTAAAATGGAAGATCGTATTTCCAAGCGTGTGGTTGGGCAAGAAGAGGCTGTTAATGCTGTTAGCAATGCGGTTCGCCGAAGTCGCGCGGGTCTGGCTGATGAGAAAAAACCTTTAGGTAGTTTTCTCTTCTTAGGGCCAACGGGTGTTGGCAAAACAGAGCTGGCAGGGGCTTTGGCAGAGTTCTTATTTGATGATGAACATGCGATGGTTCGCATTGATATGTCCGAGTATATGGAGAAGCATTCAGTTTCTCGTTTCTTAGGAGCTCCTCCGGGTTATGTGGGCTATGAAGAAGGAGGCCAGCTTACTGAAGCTATTCGTCGAAGGCCCTATTCTGTAATCCTGTTAGATGAGATGGAGAAGGCAAGCCCTGAAATATTTAATGTTTTGCTGCAGCTGTTGGATGATGGCCGTTTGACTGACGGTCAAGGCCGGGTCGTTGATTTTAAGAATACGATTATTCTGATGACCAGCAATATTGGAAGTCAGTATCTACTAGAAGGCGTAACATCTGAATCTCAAGAAAAAGTGCTTCAAGAGCTTAGACTGCATTTTAGGCCAGAGTTCTTAAACAGAATCGATGATATTATTATGTTTCATGGGCTCACAAAAGATAACTTGAAGTTGATTGTAGGCATCCAGCTGCAAGAGCTTCAAAAACGGCTGAAAAGCCAAGAACTCCAGTTGGAAGTAAGCAAAGATGCCAGAGAAAAATTGGCAGAGATAGGCTACGATCCAGTATTTGGTGCAAGGCCACTAAAGCGGGTAATTCAGCGGCAAGTAGTCGATCCAATTTCAAAGGCACTGCTAGAAAGCCGTTATCCGCCTGGGTCGATTGTTAAGATTGGACTAAAGAGTGGAGAACTGCTGATAGGATAAGCTGGCATGACAATCCTATGCTACGATTTTGAGTATGTCATTACGTGCTCAAAAACTTCAAGTTATTGCGAAAGAACTTGTTCAAGAAGGCCTGTTATCTTCAAAAGATGAGGTTAGTTATGCAGTGGCTTCTCGTAAAGAAATTCAAAAGCTTATCGATAGTTATACTGTAGACGATTCAACAGGTGCTCCTGCGAATCGTGAATTAGCATTATCGCTTGGAGATGCTGTCCCCATTATGGACGAGCTGCTAGAGATGGCAGTTCGCGAGAAGGCTAGTGATATTCATATCGAACCTACGGGGGAGTTTCTACAGGTTCGTTTTCGTATTGACGGTGTTTTGGAACATCGCAAAGTCATTCCCTATAATTTGCACCAGAGGGTTTTATCACGAGTGAAGATACTTTCTAAGCTTGATGTTGCAGAGCACCGAATTCCTCAAGAGGGACGTTTTGGCAAAACAATAGATGATAAAGATCTTAATTTTAGAGTAGCTTCGTATCCAACTATTCATGGTGAGGCAGCTGCAATCCGTGTTTTGTCAAAAGAGAATTTGCTTACTCTAGAAGATATGGGTTTTTCTGAGAGAGATAGGGAGGTCTTTAAAAATATCGCACAAAAACCTTTCGGGATTTTTTTGGTTACAGGGCCAACTGGTTCTGGAAAAACCACAAGCCTATATGCGGCACTTAATGCAATCGATAAAAGTCAAAAGCATATTCTAACTGTTGAAGACCCAGTTGAGAATGAGATAGAAGGTGCTTGCCAAACTCAGGTTAATGTAAAAGCTGGCTTAACTTTTGCGACAGTTCTGAGATCCATGCTTCGCCAAGATCCGGATATTATTATGGTGGGAGAAATTCGAGACGAAGAGACAGCTGAAATAGCCTGCCGAGCCGCAATGACGGGGCACTTGGTGTTATCAACTATTCATACCAATACAGCCGTAGGAGCTATTTCGAGGCTCTATGATCTTGGTTTGAAGCCGTATTTATTATCTGCAAGTGTTATTGGATTAATGACTCAAAGATTGGTTCGAAGACTTTGCTTGGAATGTCGAGAACCAGCGCCGGTTCCTCAGAGTTTGTTATCTTACTTAGGAGAGCATGCTGAAGGACTAAAGAATTATAGTAGTAGAGGGTGCGCGGCGTGTCGGAATCAGGGATATAAAGGTCGAGTCGGCATTTTTGAGGTAATTCCCCTGGATGACGAGATGCGTGTGCTAATTAATACGCGAGCACCAGAGGTTCGGATTCATGAGCGTGCAAGGGCGCTCGGGGCTCGCACTCTATGGGAAGATGGGCTTGATAAAGTTCACAGCGGTATTACGAGCCTTGAAGAAGTGTTTCGGGTTTGCGGAGAAACTCTGTGACTTTGTATTCTTATAAAGCCAGGGACCCGCAGGGGAAAGAGCTCCAGGGGCAGCTTGAGGCGGATGGTTTCAACTCAGTCCAGAGCAAGCTCTTGGAGCAAGGGTTGTTCCCGTTTAATATTCAAGAAGTTTCAAAAGCATCTTCGAGTATTTTATTAAAGCTGTTTGGGAGGAGCAAACGATTCAAACCCAAACATCTTGCCACATTTACCAAGCAATTTGAGTTGCTATTTAGGGTTGGAATGCCCGTTGATCAAATTATTAAAACAATTTCTTTTAGGGCTCAAGATCCTGGTTTTAAAGCAGCACTGGAAAACATTCAGAGAAGTTTGAGCTCAGGCTCTAGACTTGCTGAGGCTTTTTCTTTATATCCTGAATATTTCCCTAAAATATATATAAGTATGTTGGAGTTAGGGCAGAGTTCCGGAATTTTAGACAAGACTCTTCATGAAATGGCCATCATCTTAGAGAAAGAGTCACAGATGGGCTCAAAGATTAAGATGGCTATGCTCTACCCAAAGATAGTTCTCTTCACATTAGCAGTAGTTACATGGGCCATGCTCGTGTTTGTATTCCCTCGTTTTGCTAGCTTCTATACAGGCCATGATCGGGAGCTGCCACTACCTACTAAGATTGTAATGGGTGCCAGTGATTTTCTTTCTAATTATGGGCTTCTCTTTTTTTTAGCGATTTTAGCCATCTATGTAGGCTGGAAAAGAGTCCGTGATTGGCCAAAAATACAGTATTGGATAAGCCGTGTTGCTATAAAGATCCCTGTGTTTGGAAAATTAAATCGTTTGAGTTCGAATGCTAGATTCGCCTATTTGGTTTCTTCTTTATACCGAATCGGTCTACCATTACCGCAAGCACTTTCAGTTGTTGCAGGCACGATACCAAATCTTTGTTACCAAGAAGAAATTAGGAAGCTAAAGCAAAAAGTTGAGCATGGTCAATCGCTTCATGATGGGATGGAATCTTTGGAGTTTTTCACACCAATGATCAAAGAGACTTGTGCTATTGGTGAGCACACTGGGAAGCTCGATGTAACGCTTGGTTCAACAGGGCAATTCCATGACGATGAGGTTAACGAAATGCTTAATAATTTATCCACTTTGATTGAGCCGATAATGCTGTTTGGTATTTTCGGGGTTGTCTTTCTGCTTGCGTTGGCTGTTTATTTGCCAATGTGGAATCTGTCGAGCGTTGTGTTGCAATAGGCTTATCGTCATCTTACTGGACCCCGCATCAAGTGCGGGGTGACAGGTGCTTTACAACAAGTTCGCCGCAATCTCAGCCAACTCAGAACGTTCACCTTTTTCAAGTGTCACATGACCTGCGATGGGTTCTGCTTTAAAGCGATTGACAATATGAATCAGTCCGTTGTTTGTGACGTCCACATAGGGGTTATCAATTTGGTACGGGTCGCCAGTTAGAACAATTTTCGTACCCTCCCCTACCCGAGACACAATCGTTTTAACTTCGTGTGGGGTTAAATTTTGCGCTTCGTCGACTACCATATATTGCGATGCAATCGAGCGACCTCGAATATAGGTTAGAGGCTCGATTTGCATGATATTCATATCAAGAAGCTCTCGGTAGCTACGGCTAGGTTTGCTTCCGTTCGACTTTGTATGAAGGCCCATGAGATACTCAACGTTATCAAATACTGGTTGCATCCAGGGGTTTAGCTTTTCTTCGACATCCCCAGGCAAAAAGCCGATGTCGCGACCCAATGGAAATATGGGCCTGCTGACCAAAAGTCTTTGAAAAGCACCATCTTCAGCGGTTTTTTGGAGGCCCGCTGCAATTGCAAGTAACGTTTTTCCTGTTCCTGCTTTGCCGGCCAAGGTGACTAATTTAATTGAGTCATCAAGCAAGAGATCTAGAGCGAAGGCCTGTTCTTTGTTTTTAGGTCTAATCCCCCAGGCACCAGAGCGTTGTAGTGTTGTAATCGGAACGACGAGCTTATCTTTTGGATCAAAACGGCCAAGGGCTGTATGGGAAGTATTCAGTTTGTCTTTTAAAACCAAGTATTGATTGGGGGCATAATAGGGATCTGGTAATGCCAGGGAACCTTTTTCATAGAATTCATCAATTTGTTTGCCGCTAACTTCTAAAACAGAGTAGCCCTTATAGAGTTCATCTACCTCGGTACGTTCGGGTTCGAAATTTTCTGTTTCAACGCCAATCGAATCAGCTCGGATTCGTAAGTTGGTATCTTTGGTGATAAAGATAATCTTTTCATCAGCCTTGGCTTGGCTTTGAAGGTCTACAGCGACTGCCAGGATTTTTGAATCCTGCCCCCGATCTGTTGTGATTTCAGGAGGCAGCACTTTTGAGGTGATGGCGACTCGTAGCATGCCACCTGAATCGAGTTTGACGCCTTTCGCAAGGGAACCTTCGCTTCTTAAATCGTCTAAATAACGGCTAACTTGGCGAGCGTTACGCCCGAGTTCCGAAAGTTCCTTTTTGAAGTTGTCAATTTCCTCAACCACGTAGATAGGGACAACCACTTGGTTATTTCCGAAACTAAATATGGCTCTTGGTTCGTTGAGTAAGACGTTGGTATCAAGGATGAATGTCTTCTTCATTACTATTGAAGTAACAGTAAAGACTCTTTTTTTCCAATGAAACCATATTCGTTTCGTGCAATTTGCTCTAAGTAGCTTTTAGAATGAGTGGTTTTATTGAGCAGCAAGTTAACTTTTTTGCGCTGCTCAAGCACCTCTGTTTCTAAAGAGGCAACTTTTTCTTCAAGATTAAATTTCTTGGTTTGCAAAGACCAATACCCAGGTAGAGCAGAGCGCCCTAGCAAAGTATAGCCGAATATAACAATACTGACAGCCACCAGGAAGGCTGTCATATGCTGTAGTTTCATCTCAATTAATAGTCTACATTTACATAAGGCAAAATGCCAATCATTCGAGCTTTTTTGATTGCCTTAGTAACCTTACGTTGGTTCTTAGAAGTAAGTCCTGAGCGACGCCCTGGCAAAATTTTGCCTTCTGGAGAAGTGAAGTGCTTCAAGACATCTGTATTATGATAATCTACAGTCATCTTATTTTGGATAAAGAAATCCGCTTGGCGGCGCTTCTTGCCGGAAACCGCATTCTTAGGGTTATTCAACGGGTCATCTGCCACAACAAAGTTTGTCATAAGGGCCTTTAATTGGCAGGTTTTCGGGTCTTGTGCAAGGGGGTAATCCTGCTTTTTGGCGCGCTCGAGAGATTCGAACCCCTGACCCCCGGAACCGAAGTCCGGTGCTCTATCCAGCTGAGCTACGAGCGCAAAAAATGGGGTGAATGAAGGGGATTGAACCCTCGACCTCTAGGGCCACAACCTAGCGCTCTAACCAACTGAGCTACATCCACCATCCAAGCAACTCTCCTAGCGGGCTTATTTTAACTTTTCAAGGGGTCTGCTGTCTTTCCAGCATTTTTGAACTTACCAGGAATATCGCTTAGTTGTTGCCTGTTTTGCCTAGGGGCGTTCTTGGAGGTATAATGGTTCGCATTCAGGTTTTGCTGGCTTTTATAGTGCTCGGGCTTAGTTTTAGTGCTCAAGCCAATTTTTTTAATAATTCAAATACCAGCAATTCTTCTTGCATGTCTCCAGTTGGCCAGCAAGTTATGGAGCGAATGGATCGTATTATTACTAGCTTAGAGAATACGATAAAGGTCGGGAACGACACGACTCATGTAGTCAATAAACGGACGCCTGAACTTGTTAATGCCATCAATGGTGTGAGAGATGAGCTTAAGGCTTACAGGCCGACTTTTGAGGCTTTTCAGCAGCAAACATCGATTGGCTATGTGGTTGGAACTGCCACAGCGGTTGTGGCTGCTTCTTTAGTGTTAGGAGGTATTTTTGTTGGAGTACGTTATGGTAGTAACCAGTATTTTGACTGTGTTCGTGTAAGAAATGCGCAAGATAACTCTGATTTAGTAAAGGCTCTGGCTAAGCTGCTTGCTTCTCAATTGCCTACTGCTCAGCAGGCAGCAGCTGTCTCTATGGGCGACGATTGATTATGAGGGTTTTATCATTCCTGCTTCTGAGCATCATTCTTTCGGGGACTACTTTTGGGGCGGGTATCACTGTCCATGTTTGGTTTGCTGAAGAGGCTGTTCGGCGAACAACTGGTGAACTTCATGATTTGCTAGTCGAAAATATTGACTATGTTCGAAATGGAGCCATATTTCCAGATTCGGGCTACAGTGTGCATTACTCGGAAGAGTGTCATTGGCCGGGGTTTATGAACAAGTACTTCGATTATATTAAGGGAGGTTGTTTTGAAGGTGGAAAGCTTCACTTAGAGGGTGAGTGCGGAGGCATGATAGCGCATTTCTTTGGGGCGATATCACACGGAATTGCAGATCTTAATTATGACTCTAAATTCTTAGGCAAACTTGTAGAGCTTGGTTATTATTCAGACATAGATCCTGCTCAAAGTGGTGATGAATGTTTGGATGTCATGGCTTTAACCGATCCGAATCTCAATATTATATTTAATGTTCCAGCTCGTGAAGCGATGCCGAATCTCAAGCACCTTGTAAATGTTTTGAATTCGATTCCACTAATGCGTGGACCAATTACTGAAACTGAAGTCGCATGTGGTGTTGGTGATGTCTGGTGGGGTTTAATGTTGGAGCGTATTTATGCTCAAATCAACAGAAATAAGTGTGCAGCAACAGCTCCTCAGTGGGCGCTCGAACATCGATTCGATGGCCCGGGCGGAATCGATGATACTGCCAATGTAATTTTAGGCATCTGGCAGGAAGCCTGGATTCAGTTGACAGAAAAGCCAGCAGGTAGCTATGTGCCCAAGGAGCTGAAATTAAACGGTGGCTGGCCGCACGGTACGATTTATTGGGATAATAAGTGACTTGATATGCAGGCTCCCATGTAACCATCGTAGTCACAGAATTCGTCAGGTTTGCAGGTGATATCATCCGTGCATGGTCTATGGCAAACACCGCCTTCAAAGCCGGCAGAGTTTCGAGTGTCGCAGAAGAGTCTAAACGGTCGTAAAACAGTCATTAGACCGATGTGTCTTTTAGTTGTATCGATAGAAGGATACAGGATTCTCAATGAGCAATTTGATACCCAACAGGATTATTATTGGAACTTCGCGTCTAGGGAGCGTCGTGGGAACGCCTAAACGGCAGTTTAAGTTTTTGGATTCTGTTGTAGAAGCAGGGTTTAAAACTTTTGATTTGGCGGCTTCTTATCAAATCGGCGGTACTGAGCGCATGTTTGGGCGTTGGATTCAGCAGAATCAGCGCCGTGAAAATTTATTTTTGATCAGTAAGGGCGGGCACCCCTACCCTTTTATTTCGAATCGATTGTCTATTTTAGCACTGCGAGCTGATCTGGAATCTTCGCTTAAGCGTTTAAGAACAGATTATTTAGATTTATTTTTGCTGCATCGCGATCATCCCAAAGCAGATTTAAATGCAATCGCTGAATTTTTAGTTGCGATGCGTGACTCTGGAAAAATTAAGGCGTTTGGGGTGTCTAATTGGTATCATGAAAGAATTGCGGAGCTGGATATTGATATCGCGGCCAGCAGTGTGCATTTTTCGAAATCTCCTTGGGAGAAGCCGCCGTTTAAAGGTGTTGTGAGTATCGCTGGGCATAAAAATCAACCTGCTCGAGATTTTTATGCTGAAACCCAGATTCCCATATTAGCTTGGTCGCCGGTTCGGGGCTTAAATAAAGAAGAAGTACAAGACTCTCTTCGTTATTTGGCTAGCCAGAAATTTCCTGTTTATCCGATTCTTGGCAGCCGAAAGCTTAAGCACCTTCTTGAAAATCAAGAAATATTCCTGCAAGAACTGGGGTAATGAAAATTTGGGATGCAATTGTCGTCGGTTCTGGCCCTAATGGTAGTATGGCGGCAAAAAAGCTTACTGAGCAAGGTTTAAAAGTGCTGATGCTTGAAGCAGGGCCGCCTGTTGAACCCCACACTGCTTATGGGAATTTTGTAAAGAACGGGTTTAAGCAGCTTTATCGGCATTTTAAAAGCAAGCGCCAAGAACAACAAAAGTCACACCCAACTTATTGGGCAACGAATCCTGATTTGTTTGTTGATGATATTGATAACCCCTATACGCATCCTGATGATAAACCATTCAGGTGGATTCGTGGACGTCAATTAGGTGGGCGTTCTTTAACCTGGGATGCGGTTACGCCTAGATTATCGGACTATGAATTTCAGGCGGCTAAATTGGATGGCTTTGGTCCCAGCTGGCCAATCAAACATGCTGACTTAGCCTCCTATTATGATGAGATTGAGCAGTTGTTAGAAGTTCATGGCTCCAAAGATGGCCTCAAGGAACTTCCAGACGGGAATTATTTAGAGCCCAAAGCGATGACTGCGGGAGAGCGAGCCTTTAAAGAGCGTGTGGAGAAAAAATACTCAAAAGCCAAAGTGCTTATTTCTCGAGGACTAAGTGCCACGCGTTCGCCAACTTCGCCGCTGTCTGTACTCTGGAATGTTTTGAAAGATGCCCAAAAGACAGGCAGGCTGACCATTCGAACTGGCGCAGTTGTGTCAAAAATCTCTGGGGATCAAGTTGAGTTTATTGATAGTGAGAAGCTGAGCCAAGAGTACGCCAAGGCCAAAGTTATATTTTTATGTGCTTCTTCGCTTGAGAGTGTTCGTATTTTGCTGCACTCCAATTTAGGCACTGACTCTGGGGTGCTGGGCCGCTATATTATGGATCACAGCGCAGGTAATGTTTATTTTTACATGCCTGAGCTAGGTCGAAACCAAAAGCCTGCTCCCTTGCTCGGCAGTGACAGTATTTTGATTCCGCGCTATCAAAATCTTGAAACTCAAGACTCGAAGCATTTAAGGGGTTTTGGTATCTGGGGAGGAATTGGGCGTTTGCCCGTGCCTCGGTTTTTGCATAAGCACCGAGATGCTGCGATTGGGTTTTTATGTGCTCGGTCTGAGACCCTGCCACATCATGACAATAGAATAGAGTTAAGTCGCACTCTGAAAGATAAGTGGGGGATTCCTGCTGCTCATATCACCTGTGAGTGGAAGCCAGAAGACATTGCTATTGCCCAAGCAGGCCGAGAGGCTGCTCTTGAAATCGTGCAGGCGGCCGGTTGTGTACCAGCTAACGTCACAGACCTATTTCATACGCCTTTTGTATCTGGGCATATTAATAAAATGCAAAAAGAGTGGAAACTTTCTACGCCAGGTATGTTTGTGCACGAAGTAGGCGGGGCCAGAATGGGTGATGACCCTAAAGGCTCAGTGGTAAATCCCTTTGGGCAACTTTGGGATGCCAAGCATGTTTTTGTAACTGATGGCGCTTGCTGGCCCACTTCGGGTTGGCAGAACCCTACTTTGACCCAAATGGCCATTACGGCTAGAGGCTGTGACCGGGCGATTGAAGAGCTAAAAAGGCTTAATTTGTAGGCGCTTGGTCACCCTGGCGAAGGCCAGGGTCTAGCTTCCATTGGAGAGATGCTGGCCTACGCCAGCATGACAATATGGTGCATGACAATATGGTGCCTTGACAATCTAGGTTTAGTAAGCGAAAAAGCAAGTGTTATGAAACGTACTTACCAGCCAAGCCGCATCAAACTCCTGCGAGATCATGGATTCCGCGCCCGCATGTCTACTGCAGGTGGTAAGAATATTTTGAGAAGAAGACGAGCCAAGGGTCGTAAACGCCTGGTGCCTTCTGCATACGTCAAATAATCATCTTAAACCATCTAAGCGGCGTATCAAAAAACGTCATGAATTTACGCGAATTCAGCGGGTGGGCAGGCGTTTTAAGTCTGCCTTTGTTATTTTGCTTGGCAAACGAACCCGAGGATTAGGTCGCTTAGGTATTACTGTTTCAAAAACAGTGGGTAAAGCTCATGTGCGTAACTTGGTGAAACGCCGAATTAGGCATGTTATTCGCGAAAATCCTTCTTTTATTGAGCATCTGGATTTGGTTGTTATCGCACTTCCTGAAGCAGCCAAGGCCTCTTTCCAACAACTGAAAAAGGATATAGAGCGTGCTTATGAAGGATTACGAAGTCGTTATCGGCCTTGAGTGCCATGTTCAGCTCCTGACAAAAAGCAAACTTTTTTCGCCAGCTAAAAATCAATATGGTGATGAGCCTAATACCAATATCGATGTGCTCGATATAGGTTTGCCGGGTACCCTGCCCGTTCTTAATGACCAGGCTGTTGTATTTGCTTTGCGTTTAGGATTGGCGCTGGGGTGTAAGATAAATCTGACAAGCATCTTTGCGCGTAAGCACTACTTCTATCCTGACTTGCCTAAGGGCTATCAGATTACGCAGCATGAGCAGCCAATCTGTGGAGAAGGAAAACTTAGCTTTCAGACCAAAGAAGGTCTTAAAAGCATCAGCATAGAGCGTATTCATATTGAAGAGGATGCGGGCAAAAATATCCATGTTGAAGGCGGTAATGCCAGTTTTTGCGACTATAACCGTGCGGGGACGCCTTTATTAGAAGTGGTCACTAAGCCTGATCTGCGCTCTGCGGAAGATGCTATGGAAGCATATAAAGCTCTCAGAGCTTTGGTGACCTATTTGAATATTTGTGATGGTAATCTCCAGGAAGGCTCGATGCGAGCAGATGCGAACGTTTCTATACGTCCGCAGGGATCTGAACAATTGGGGACTCGTACCGAGACAAAAAATCTCAATTCAATTCGATTTTTAGGTCAAGCCATTGAGTATGAATCTAGACGTCAGGCTTTAGAACTTGATGCTGGTAAGCCTATTCGGCAAGAGACTCGACTTTGGGATTCCAATAGAAAAGAATCTAGAGCGCTTCGAAGTAAAGAAGATATGCATGACTATCGCTACTTCCCAGACCCAGATCTATTACCGCTTGTGTTAGAGGCTACCGAGGTCGAAGAAGTCAAGCGTCACTTGCCTGAGTTGCCATTGCAAAAAATTGAACGTTATCAAAGCGAATTAGGTTTAAACGCCTATGATGCGAGTGTGCTCACGGCAGAAAAAGAGGTGGCTGCTTACTTTGAGTTGGCTTTGGCTAAGCACTCGAATGCCAAGAGTTTGGCTAATTGGGTTATCAATGAGATGCAGCTTAATCCTCAGGTTAGCCCTGAAAAGCTGGCTGAACTGGTGAAGCTTATTGATGATCGCGTGATTTCAGGGACGATTGCCAAAACAGTCTATGCTGAATTATTAGCCGATCCGGAATCTTCTCCAAACGAAATCGTTGAGTCCAAGGGCCTTAAAATGCAGCGAGATACGGGTGCTTTGAAGGCTATGATTGAGCAGATATGTGGTGAGTATCCAGCTGAAGTTGGGAAGATTAAGGCTGGAAAGACCCAAATTTTCGGATTCTTGATTGGTCAAGTGATGAAGCGGACGCAGGGCAAAGCAGATCCTGTTGAAGCAAGAGATTTGTTGCAAAAGTATTTGAGTAGTTA
>JAESQZ010000248.1 GCA_016764955.1 Deltaproteobacteria bacterium
AACGTGGCAAAAATGGCAACAAAAAGGCTACTATTAAGGGCAGTAGAAAAATTGCGAGTAAAATCATATCACTGCCCAAAATGCTAAAAGAACCACCATTGCCGCAACAAAGGCTGAAACATATTGAAGCGTTCGCCCTGTTTGAAAAGATTGCAGTAAATTTTGTACCGATATCGATAGCCAAACACCTAGGTGATAAACAGCCCGGATCGGGTCACCCTTCATGAAATAGGATAGACGTCGATAAGGACTTAATAAGACACGCTCATAAAGCGCTTCAATTCCCAGACTACGCATCCAGATATTATCTGTAATTGGCATCGGATAGAGTTTCCAAACGCCGATTCCAATACCTAATAAACCTAAAGACACGGCTATCCATTCAGGCCAGCTCGCTGTTCGCGCAGCAACGAAGTGAATAACGCTGGCATCAGTTATTTGAGTAATTGGGAAGAAGCCTGCGATAACAGCTAAAACCATCAAAGCACCTAATGGCACTTTCATACGCCAGGAGAGATCGTTCGAAAATCCCCCCTGGCCCCCCTTTGCTAAAGGGGGGAAATCCGACGCGCCCTTTTTCAAGAATTGGGAAACATCGCTCAGGCCTTTTGAGTAAAACAACAGCATGAATAATCTAAACGAATAAAAGCCTGTTAATAATGCACCGAAAGCACCAGCTGCCCAGGCGAGTGTTCCCCCATAAGACGATTCAAACACTTGAGATAAAATAAGCTCTTTGCTGTAAAAACCTGAAGTCACAAATGGCAACGCTGACAACGACGACAGACCGATTAAGAACGCCCAAAATACCCACGGTATTTCATAACGCAGATTATTTACTTTAAGTAAACTGTAAGTATGGCCTCTCAGGTGCCCTACCGCGCCTGCAGCCAAAAAGAGCAAAGCTTTAAAACAAGCATGTGTCACCAAGTGAAAAATTCCCGCTGAGTAGGCACCTGCACCAAGCGCCAAAAACATATAGCCCAACTGACTCATCGTTGAGTAAGCTAACACGCGCTTGATATCATTTTGCAAAAGCGCTGCGACACCCGCCAATAACAAAGTCAAAGCACCAATCCAAAGAACAGCTGTTTGTGCAACTGGCGAAAGCTCGAAAATGCCACCCATTCTTGCGATTAAATAAACACCCGCTGTTACCATGGTTGCTGCGTGAATTAAGGCACTCACTGGCGTCGGGCCTCGCATCGCATCCGCTAGCCAAATCTGCAGCGGAATCTGCGCAGACTTACCAACTGCACCCATTAAAATACAAAGCGCCGTATAAGTTGCAATCAGCGAGCCAGTTTGCCAATGATTTTCTGCCAACTGCAAAACTTCTTGTATACTTAAAGTACCAAAAGAGGAAAAAATCAAAAATATGCCAAACAGCAAAAACACATCGCCAATTCGAGTCGCCAAAAATGCCTTCATGGCTGCCCAGCCATTCTCGATATCATTCCGCCAAAAGCCGATTAGTAAATAACTACAAAGTCCGACTCCCTCCCAGCCCAAGAAAAGAACCAAAAGATTGTCTCCAAGTACTAAGATCAACATGGAAGCAACAAAGAGATTAATACAGGCGAAAAACCAGCCTATTTCTGCATCATCTTCCATGTACGAAGTTGCAAATAAAGCAATTAAGGACGAAATAAATGTCACAACCATCAGCATGACAGCTGAAAGAGAATCCAGATAAAACCCCATCTGAATCGTCGCTGTATTGGATTCAGAGGTATAAAAAGGAATCCAAGTCCACAAAATTTCCCGATAATTTTCAGGCAACAATATTAAAGCAAGTAACGCCGACACAAATGACAGCACGATTCCAGCTACCCCAATTGTGGTTACCTGATTTTCAGAAAGCCGCTTTGAAAGCGCGATTAACGCAACAAAAGAAAGCAGTGGGAAAAATGGGATAAGTGCGAGTTGCATAATTTTTCTACCCCAGTTCGGACGTCTTAAACAAACGATCGTAGGCAATTAAAAGAGCCAAACCGATTGCCATTTCAGTTGCCGCTGCCGCAGCAACAAATAAAAACATGACTTGACCTTCAGCCGACCCCCAGTAAACCGATGCACCCACCCAAAGAAACGCCGCTGAATTAATCATTACCTCGAGCGATAAGATAATAAAGAGAAAATTACGACGCAGCAATAAGCCTAATACGCCAAGCGCAAACAGCACACAAGCTAGCAATATCACAGCAGTCATTTTCGTCCTATCCGATAAGCAGCTATCAAGCCAGCCAGCAATAAAAATGAACTTAGCTCTACCAACACACCGTATTTTTTAAACAGAAGAACCCAAACTTCACTCAAATTGATTACCTGAGCCGCATCCAAACTCGCCTTGCCTGGCATCAACCAAATAAGCTCTGCCAAAAAAGCAACAAATAAGCTTCCTGGCAGCCACAAGTTTTTTCTAGGTAATTCTTGAGTCGGGTTCAGCAACATCACCACAAACAAAAACAGCACCATAATCGCGCCGGCATAAATCAATAGCTCTAAAGCCGCTGCAAAGTGTGCACCCAAGTCAAACAAGATTAAGCTCAAAGAAAGCAGGGATAAAATAAAATAGAGCAACGCATGAATGGCTTGCCTAGAAATCATCGCCATTAAGGTTGAAAAAACGGCCAACGTGGCACTGACTGAAAAAAGAACGCTGGGGCCTAACATGAAACCTCTGCATGCCTGCTGTCACCCCGGCCTTGAGCCGGGGTCCAGTCGATATCAAACTGAATCACTTGCACAATACTGGATCCCGCATCAAGTGCGGGATGACACCAATCTACTCTCACGACATCAAACTCCTGATATCGACGGGTTTTTCTTCCTCAATACCCTCTCCCGTATCCTTGCCGCCAATTGAAACACCAGCAACTCGATAAAAATTATAGCCAGGATACTTACCAGGCCCTGAAATTAACAAATGTTCTTTCTCATAAACCATATTTTCGCGCTTGTACTCTGCCATCTCAAAGTCAGGCGTTAACTGAATCGCTTCGGTTGGGCAAGCCTCTTCACACAAACCGCAATAAATACATCTCGAAAAATTAATCCGAAAAGTTTCAGGGTATCGCCTCCCTGTTTCATCTTCGGTTGCCTGAATAGCGATACAGTCTACTGGGCATACTGCTGAACACAAATAACAAGCGACACAACGCTCAGCACCATCTGGATCTCGAGTGAGCACAATTCTACCGCGATACCTCGGTGCCAGTTTTGGCTTTTCTTCGGGGTACTGCTCAGTGACTGGTTTTTTGAAGGCATGCTTGAAAACCAACCAGAGACCCTTTAAGAGGCTCACCATAAAATCACCACGCCCGTGATAAGCAAATTCAAAAGCGCCAGGGGAAACAGATACTTCCAACCTAGCAAAATCAGTTGATCATAACGCGCCCTGGGAAACGTCGCACGCACCAACACAAAACTCATGATCAGCAAAATTGTTTTTAGAATAAACCACCAAGGACCTGACCAAAAGGGCCCCTGCCAACCCCCAAAAAACAAAACTGCCATCATGGCAGACATCAGTGTCACGCCGATATATTCACCGACAAAAAACATTCCAAATTTTAAGCCACTATATTCAGAATGAAACCCAGCAACTAATTCACTTTCAGCCTCTGCCAAATCAAATGGCGTCCTATGTGTTTCGGCAAGCGCTGCAATATAAAAAATCACGAAGCCAATAAGCTGTGGCACAATGTTCCAACAAGAACTTTGTGACTCTACAATGCGAGTTAAATTAAAAGACCCTGCCCTGGCCGCCACCCCCATAACAGACAAACCCATAAACACTTCGTAAGCCAGCATCTGTCCAGAAGCTCTTAAGCCACCCAGCAAAGAATACTTATTATTTGACGACCAGCCAGCTAACACAACAGCATAAGCACCCAGGGCCGATAAAGCCAAAAATAGCAGCAAGCCCACATCTGAGTCCCAAACCACAAAGCCCGGCGCTATGGGCACAACCATAAAAGAAAACAATGCTGTCGCCATAACAATCGCCGGCGCTAAAACAAAAACAAATTTATCAGCAAATGGCGGTATCCAGTCTTGCTTGAAGAACATCTTCAACATATCGGCCGGCAACTGGCCTATACCCAAAATACCGAGCCTATTTGGCCCATAACGTTCTTGAAAAAGCGCCAACAGGCGACGCTCTCCCCAGACTAATAGCGATGCGATAGTAACGGGACCCAACAGCATGCAAATGGGGATTATGAAGGTCATCATGTTGAACCCCCTATATTGTCATTCTGGCGAAGGCCAGAATCCAGACCCTGGCCTGCGCCAGGGTGACAAGGAACCTCAAACACTTCGCCTCCTCAGCAACTTCACACCACTTGGAGCATGAGAAAGCGCGTTCAAAGCTTGGACTGAATTCCAACCTGGCCGCCAATAAGACGACGCCAAGTCAGGCGGCATATCACCATGATACCCTTCCATCGAGTAAGCCAATGGCGAGTCTTGATCAACGCGTGGCGTTGGTTCATGCATACTTAAATGCGTATTCACTGCCGTACGGCCACTTGCCACAAGTGTTTGCCTAGAAATTCTTTCACCGTGCACTCTAAAATCAGCATGATGAGCTTTCGCGAAAAACGGCTCAAAAACGGGGAATTCTCTTCCCATGTCTCCACAAAGCTCATCAATATTTTGCCAAGAAAACCCACCAAGGTCACGTAAGATACGCCAGCTTTCTGGCCGTTTATTTTCACGTTCAAAAACTGAATAATAACGCTGCGCCCTGCCCTCGTTATTGATTACCGTGCCCGTGCTTTCAGCAAAACTCGCACACCCAAAAGCAATTGCCGCACGCTTAGAAAGTTCACTTTCAAATGCATCTATTAAAGCAAAATCACCAACTTTAGCCATCACATCTGACTTAAGTGATGGCTCGAGGCTAATCGCTTCAACGCCTGGAGACTTCAGGTCGCTTAGCGACTTAGGCTTTAAAAGCGCTAACCCCATGCTGTTGACTTCTGGCAGCACATAACAAAGTTTTGCTTGCGGTGCCAAGGCACGTAGCTCTTTACTTAAATCAATCAGCGGCCTCGACTTTAAACTCGTCCCCGCAATAATCACTGGATTCTTAGCTGCCCGTATCCTGGGAATCCAATCGCTAATCTGCTCAAAATCTAAACTCATTCTTTGAGAAACCAGCCCATCAAGCTTAGTCGGCGCATTATGAACCATATACAAAACATCTGGCAACTCGTGCTCTGCATTGCGAACAGCTAAATCGTCCCACGCTGGGATTTTGCTTTTGTCAGCTTTTTCTTGCCAGTGTCGATACAAGTTTTGCCGAATCGCCAACGCCAGCATTGGTGCTGTCTTGGTTAAATCTTCACCTAGCACCAATACCAAGTCTGCCTGCCTAACATCCTCTACCGACGCTGTTTCTGGGTACTGTTCTAAGATTTCTAAAACTCGCTCTGCAAGCAAGTAATCGCCTTTCGGCTGAGCATCATAAAAATTCTCAGCCCCAACTAATTTTCTCAAAGCATAATTAGCCTCGAGAGAAGCTTTAGGGCTCGCGATACCAATCACTTGGCTCTTATCGTCATTTAAAGGCCAAGTGATTTCGCTAATAGGCTTAGTGGGTAGCGGTGTATTATTGACCCACTGGTGTCCAAAGCGACCTTTGTCACACAAAAAGTACCCATTAATATCAGGATTAAATCGATTTTGAATGCGCCTTATTTTGCCTAAGCGCTCCCCGGGACTCATATTGCAACCCAAACTACATTGCTGACAAATCGAAGGCGCTGTTTGCAAGTCCCACTTACGCGTGTAGCTCGCCCTAAAAATTTTGTCAGTAAAAACACCCGTCGGGCAGACTTCTACTAAGTTTCCGCTGAACTCACTTTCCAAAGCGCCATCTTCGAAACGGCCAAAATAGGCGTTATCAGCTGACGAAAAAGCATGTAAATCTTCACCACCTGCAACGTCTCGATAAAAACGCACACAGCGATAACAGGTAATGCATCGATTCATTTCATGATGGATATTGGGGCCTAGATTTTGGTTTTTAAAAGTTCTTTTTTTGAATCGATAACGTCGCTTGTTATGCCCAGTCATGACGGTCATGTCTTGCAAGTGACATTCACCGCCTTCATCACAAACCGGGCAGTCATGTGGATGATTGATCATCATCCATTCAATCACATCAGCGCGAAAAGATTTTGCATTCGGATGCTCAATTGAAAACCTCGAACCCTCAGTTGCAGGCGTCATACATGACATGACCATCCTGCCCTGTGTATCGTTCTCGTCTTTAAAACACTGCACGGCGCATTGACGGCAAGACCCCACAGAACCCAAGGCAGGATGCCAGCAAAAATAAGGCAGATTCAAACCATGTGACACAGCCGCATGTAAAACGTTTTGACCCTCTTTGACTTCATAGGGCTTATTATCAATGAAGATGGTTGGCATAAGGGCATCTTTTCTCGTCGATGTGTTTCAGAAATTCTTCTTTAAAATATTTCATGCCAGTCCCTAATGGCGAGGCAGCTCCCGGCGCTAAAGCACAAAAAGTGCTCCCAGGTCCTAGTAATCTCGCATGGCGCTCAAGCTGCTCAATATCTTCTTCTCTACCCTCGCCATTTTCAAAAGCTTGCAAAATTTTCTCGACCCAAGTCAAACCGTCTCGACAAGGCGTACACCACCCGCAAGACTCTTGCTTAAAAAATCGCTCCAACGATAAAAGCATCCCAACTGGACATGTTTTATCATCCAAGATAATTATAGTACCAGTGCCCATACGCGTTCTTATCTTAGCCGTTGATGAAAAGTCCATTGGGACATCTAATTTATCTTCGAGCCAAAAATCAGTCGAGGCTCCTCCAGGCAACAAAGCTCTAAATTTCCTGCCATCTTTCATACCTCCGGCATGAACCTCGATCAACTCACGCGCAGTTGTTCCCATCGGCAATTCAAACAAACCTGGATTGTTCACGTGTCCGCTTAAGCCATAAAGTTTCGTCCCAGCATCAGCAGTCTTAGAAAGCGATTTAAACCACTCAGCGCCGTGATTCACAATATGCGGCAAGCACGACAAAGTCTCGACATTGTTAACCAACGTAGGCTTACCCCACAATCCCACAGTTTGTGGAAACGGCGGCTTCGCACGTGGCGTTGCACGCTTGCCCTCCAAAGCATTAAGCAAAGCTGTTTCTTCGCCACAAATATAACGCCCAGCACTAGCATGTACATACATCTCAAGGCCTTGACCCAAAAGCCCTTGAGCATATGCCTCTTGAACCGCGTGCTCTAAGCGCTGAATAGAAAGCTTATACTCACCGCGAACAAAAATATAGGCGACAGTTGCCTGAATCGCGTGGGCAGAAATCATCATGCCTTCTATTAATTGATGCGGGTGACACTCTAACAAAAGCCTGTCTTTAAAAGTCCCCGGCTCCATTTCGTCTGCATTGCAAATCAAATATTTGGTTTTAGATGCATCATCACCCATCGGCACAGCGCTCATTTTAAAACCCGTGCTAAAACCAGCACCACCACGCCCGCCTAATCCAGAATCTGAAACCAGCTTGGTAACATCCTGCGGAGCCATCTGCTTGGCCTTTTGAACTGCCTGATACCCACCCAGCTGAATATATTCTTGAAATCCGATCATTTCCCCGTCGGTGCGAATATGCTGTGTGAGCGGCTTTTTCGTGGCTGACATATGTCTCTACTTGTTCCCAGCCTTGAGCAAAAATGTCAAGCCAAGCTCTATTTGATTTCAAACCAGTCTGAATATCCTGCAGGCTCTTTCTTATCTTTGTCGCTCTTAATAGCCACTCGATAGCCCTGAGAAATCAGCAAATCATGAAATCACCAAATCATTGACATCTTGAAAATCGCAAGAATCGCAAACAAATTTCAGGTCACTCAAACTACCTTCGTTGGAACTCCAACGATGTTTCACTCTCAAAGATTCTACATGCAAAACCAGCTTCGGAGACTTGAGTGAATATTTTCCTGACATGGATGCATACGATGGATGTCCTGGCTCAAATTTGGAAAGCCACAACGCATCCCAGGTCATGTCTGCTTTGAACCGAAAATAGACGCGATAATTTCTCAGATCGACAGCAGTAGGATCTCTATTTATAAAAGAGTTTTTCGCCTTCCAAAATCCCACCCAGGTGCCTTTTATCTTCTCTAACTCTGAGACACCCTGTTCACTCCAGAAACCGGACCTCATACATAGGCCTTCTAGTGCACGTCTCGAAAGATTCTCAAATGGCTCTGCAAGAAGTTTTTCAGCATCAAAAACATCAATTGGCTACATAAGAATCGGCGTTGCAACACGTTGGGGTAGCTCTGGAGGTATCGGAGGTTTTGGCTGTTTAGTTGGCTCTGGTCTCACTTCATCAATAGCAACAGGATTTGACAGCGAGTCAGCAGGGGCATTGTTCCCGCAGCCCATGCACATCAGCAAGAAAAATATAATGATATTAGCGAATTTCATATTTTTTAGTTCCTGGATAGCTAGGCTCACGCTAGCTTATTGACCCAGATAGTAAAGGGGGCTCAGCCCTGCAATTCAGCTAGCCGCTCTCTAGCAATCCCCACAATTTCTGGGCATTCGTCATTTAGCATCATCTCAAGTATGCCGGCAGGTGTTTTTCGGTGTACAGATACCAAACGTCGAACGCCCTCATCTATATCTTTTGCCAGAATCACTAATACGTCTGGTGGTGTTTTCCGCTTCCTTGCAATCGTGTGCCTAACAGACCAATCTTCATCAAAGACCAGCATGCGAATAATCTCATCTGGAATAGATTTATTATGTGCAACCCATTTCCGCATATCTGGGTAATCCGCGATTACTTGTTTCCACACAGTGATCTCTGCCTCTTCCCACACTGCTCGGTCAGATTCCTCCAGGATTTCACTTGTGCGGAGTCTAACAAATTCCTCAGCCGATTTAATCATACTACTTGATACTCCTGAGTTCACTCCAAGGAATGAACTTTCCAACTTCTCCTTGATGCTTATTTGGCATAAAATTGCCATATTTATCTGCATTCTCACTTTCCCCAAGGGCTAGCAAATTGATTCCCCTGACAGTCTGCCTCCCCTAGCTCAGCGTAGCGGTAGATACGGAGAGCGTTTTCCCAACCCCTACCCCATTCGGATAGACCGCCTCGGTGAGAATAGAACGGCAATGGATTATGAAGAATTTCGCCTCGTTCTTTTGGAATCTCTAGCGGAAATGGAAGTGTGACACTCCCAAGAGTTAGTGATTCTACGGAGAATCCGAAGCCACTATAATCCCCCTTGAGGCTCGCTACCTTTGGCAGGCCTATAGGGTGCTCATGGATCCACAGATTCGGGAACACGGACTCTCGAACTGGAGCAGCCCAATTGTTCCCAGAAAAAAGGGCCACGAGGGCCCATGAAATGGCTTTATTGCCCATGTACTCGGTTACGCATTTCATAAAACGTTTTCAGCACTTTGCGATAAGATGCCACCTCGGAATCACGCTCTTCCTGCGTCTTGGTACCATCTTGCTCAATCGATCTTATCTTCCTTTCGAGATTTACAATCAAGGGACTTAGGTCCGTGCTCATCGCGAGCTCCTCCCAAGTTTTTTGTAGCCCCACGATTGTCTCGATTGTCTCTGTTTGATTACCCTGCAAGTAACCAATCTCTTTTTTATGGTCCGTCTTTTTATTACCAAGGTTTGTAATTTCCTGGACGGCTGCGTTGTATTCGTTTCGTTGACCTTCGTCTATGTAGTGGACTCTACGCACTCTTGATTCATAGTAATAACCCCAACCGCATCCGACATCCTGGTTGTAGCAATTATCCACCTTCTCCTCCCAATGTTCATCAAAATCCTTCTCGTAGTTTGCATTCGAGTCTCTTCGACGACCTTCATGCCCCAGCGAATTTTCAACCAGAGCAAGGTTCGTCTTCTCTGATTGCTCATTGCTGATCAAGGCACCCAGATTAGTGACATTACCTTCCAGATAGTCAACTGTTCGCTGGATTTCGAGAGCTTCTTCACCCTGGACCGGGGATAGCTTTTGAACATCGGCTAAGATTCCACCTATGTCAAGAGCGTCCATCTCCCAATTTGATTTGGCGCCAGCCCGACTTCTAGAACTAGCATCGCTGACATTGCAGAAAAAGCTGGAGCCATCCACAAAATAGACCCTATTTTCCAATTTATCCGCCGACTTAAAAAGAGTAGCAAAATCTTTCTTAAATCTCACCTCGTCCGTATTTGTCATTATCGTTGCTCGATTATAAACACCAATGATATTTCCAGAAAATGATTTGGGCAGCATCCGGCGAATTGCGTTTATACTTGCTCTGAATGGATCAGAATCCTCCCTATCAACATCTTGCGGTGTCAAGACAACAGCAATCGCGTTAAATGACACGCTCGATATAGCAGAAACAATTTTTTTGGCATGTTCGCAATCTTTTTCAATCCCGTCTGAATCAATAAAACCGGGGGAATCCCACAGATTCACAACATAATTTTGATTTTCAGCTGTGTATTTATGAATTTGATCAGTTTGACTACCTCGACCAGACTTCACTTTGACCCCGTACTTTTCATACTCTGTAACATTAACCTCATATTCAATATCACCATGAGCAAGCGGAATCACAATGGCACGCTCCTTATCATAAGCATTCACTATAATGTGATTATAGAAAATATTTATCATCGTGGATTTTCCAGACCCAGACTTGCCCAAAAACAGAATATTAATCTCCTTTTTTTCAGCACCTTGAGCATTTAATCCCGAAAAACTTAGTAAACTCACTATTCCAAAAAATACAAACTTCTTATTAGACATAAATTACACTCCCTATATTTCTTCTTTAGAGACTCGATCATAACTAACTTTCCAGGCGCGGCTGGCCTCTGTCCGCCGTGCTTTCTCTTGTTTCGCGATTGCCTGGTCTTTCCCCATCAATATCGCTCTATCCTCAAGATGCAAAATATAAGCATCTCTTGAATTCGTTTTCATGGCCAACTGAGCCAATTCGGCTTGTAAGTTGGCTAGCTTTCTAACTTCGATCTTTCGCTCAGCTTCCAGCTTCTCAATCGATTTTTTGCAAAGCTTAATCTTCTTTGAGAAGTCTCCATTTTTGGCTTCCAGAATTTTCAGGCCAGAATTCTTGAAGCCCAACAACTGAAACTGGCGACTCAAAATCTCGGTACTTTCCTCTATGTTTTTTTTAAGTTGCCGGATTCTGTTGATTTCTTGAATATCAATAAGCTTCCCAGTTGGCATTTCTTCCAAGAATTTCATAACTGAAAGACGATCATATTCCCAGTATTCTCTATCAGACTCTGGGGTTCTGCGGTATTTGGCATCGCGAGAATCAGTATCCTTAGCAAAGAATATACTTCCATCTATCAGGAATGTCCGCAGCCATTTGCCCGGAGAGTCACTTTCAAAAAATATAGACAAATTCTTTCTAGACCATCTCTCATCATCTAACTGCATCGACTTAAATCTCGTATAAATTCCAACAATTTGCGGCAAGGATGACTTCGGCAGCAAACGACGAATATCATCGATCGCTGTCTGAAAATTGGGAACGCCAGGCATAACCCGAACAGTATTTTCCTCAGTTAGAACAATTGCGACCGAATTGACTGTATTTTTAGTTAAAAATTCTTGGAGCTCGGCAAGATGTTTTTCATCTTGTTCCCATCCTCTGGTGTCTAAAAAACCTGGAGCATCCCAAAAAGTGACCTTGAAACCGTCATTCTCGAGAACATACTTTCGGATTCGATCCGTTTGACTCCGTCCTGGCTTTTGAAATTTAAAACTATCATCCTGAAACTCAGCAACATTAACCACGTAGGGCATGTCACCCCAAAGCAATGGCACGACGATGTCCCTTGTGTCTTCAAATGCCCTGCCATTCATGTGGTTGTAGAAAATATTGATGAGCGTTGATTTTCCTGCGCCCGTTTGACCCAAAAGCAAAACACTGAACTCTTTCTTAGATTGAGCACTGATAACAAAAGAGCAGAGCAACAAACAAATCCAAATCACGTTTTTATTTGGCATGGGTCACCTCCTGCTTAAGCAAATAGACTCTTTCGGTATAGCCATCCTCAACAGAACCCTGGTCAAACAGAATAAGCCCCTGAACGGGGTCCAACTTGATAGGAATCAGTAAATCGTTTCCTTCTTGCCAATCACAGGCGTCGCAAACGAATTTCAGGTCGGCCAAGTCTCCTTCGTTGGAGCTAAACTCGTAATTCACAAACATAGCTGTGACCTGCAGAACTAACCTTGGAAACTCAAACGAATACTTGCCAGAAGCAGACGCGTACGAAGGTTGCTCAGGCTCCAATTTAGAGAGCCACAAAGCATCCCAGGTTTTGTCTGGATTGAAGCGGAGATAGACACGGTAAGTTGCTTGGTCCATCTTGATTGGATTTTTTAGAATAAAAGAGTTCTTCGCGCGCCAATACCCAATCCAAGTGCCCTCCAACTTTTTTGGCCAAGAAAGATCGTATTCACTCACCGAGTCAGGAAGAATCGACTTCGTGCCAGCATACATTGGGGCGGGAAAGTCCTCAAATGGCGCATTAATCAACTCGGCGGCCCCAAAAACGGCAGCTGGACTTAATGTAATTGGCGTCGCAACCCGTTTAACTTTAGGTTTTTCAGGATCTTTCCTCTCTTCTGGGTCGTTCTTGGGTTCCACAGCTTCTTGCGCTCTGAAAGCCTCTTCTTTTGGAGGCTGCTGAGAACACCCCAGGCACACTAGCAAAGCAAACACAGTAATACTCAAACGAGATTGAATCATTTTTCTAATCCTTAAAACCAGCTCATGGGCTTATCAAGCTTCGTTGAAACCAACTTCATAATCACAAAGACATCTGTCAAGTGCTTGGGATAGCCATCATCGGCCACTTCTAGACTATCTCGAATATGTTCCAGCGGCTTACGTTGATACATACCGAAACTAAATGCGGTAAAAGGAGATAAGCCTTTTGCTGTATTTAAGTTTATTGAAATATCAGATCTGATTCGATCTACAGCACTTCTAAGAGGCTCTTCAGAACTCACAAAGCCTAGGCTGATTTTATGGCTTTGTAATTTCTCCTCGGCCAGCAGCAATCTTTTAGGTCCTTGCTCAAAAGGAAACAGCTGCTCTCTATCTACCAGCATATCCAATGTCGTTGTCAGAAGCTGAGAATGCAGGTGCTCAGCACCCAACCTAGTGTCAACCCCCAGCAATAATGCCATATCCATAATTATCGGTGCTCCTTGTCTTGGAAAAAGCCCAGAAGCAGCGGTGTCCCGGTAGAGATCCTTGAACTCGAGCCTTAAGCCCCAGCTTTTTCCATCTCGAACTCTCCGAAATAAGTGGTCCCACAAGATAGTTGCCCGTTCATCCGAAATCAGCGGCAACTGTTCCTTTCGAGTCGCATCTAATTCTGAACCCGGCCTAGGAATCCTGACGATAATATACTCGCCAGTTTTTTCTGATATCGAGTCCACAGCCAAGATATCGAGCATTTTTTCTGACAGCCGTTTTACTTGGGTCGCCATCGACTCCATCGGAGATTCTTCCCCATCCAATCTAATTCCTGTTATTCCGGCCAACGCATGAGGATAGTAGAGATGCAATACAGGCAAAATATATTTAGTAGCGGTTTTTATTGTTTCAAGAACACGCTCATATAACGGAAAATGCCTCACATGCGTTACAACTTGGTTTAATCTTGAAGCCACATGATTGGTATGAGCCCTACTTGAACCAATCTGCCGTTCTATGCCTTCGACATCCAAATGCGTTAAATAAATATTCCTCCTCAATTCGATGATTCTAGCCTTTCGAACAATCTTGTTTGCTTCATTATCCAACCAGTGATGGAACATACTTTGCAAGGTCGGATCAGCGCGTAAATCGATGAGTGTATCTTTCTGAAGATTTGCCAGAGCCGCACTCCTCAGTCCCTGAATGCGTGAACTCAAATCCCCCCCCTCTTGCACGATTCGTTCACCTGAAAATGAAAAGGTCCTCAGCTCATACACCATTTTGTCAATCAACTTGGCGGCCTCAACGGAGGCTGGTTTAAGATGCTGAAGCTGGACATTCAGTCTATCCGCCTTCGGTTTGTTATCATTGCAGTCATTAACAACAAAGTAGACCTCCGACCTCTTCGGAGAGACATAAGAGCTGTGGGCTCCAAGCACGAAAGCATCTATCACTTCAGCGAAATCACCCTCTCCATGGTCACGAGAAACAACAACGGCAATATATGCCCCAGCTGGAAACTGCGGGTACGGTGTGTCTTTCAAGCGAACCCCAGACTGAAAAGCGGCAATGGACGAGCTGAATTTTGAGGTTTGACGGTACTTACTCTTTTCTGAGCTCGTAGTCGTTCCTGTTGTCTTTTGTGAAGAGGTAGAAGCAGAAAATGGTGAGGAAACCCCATAAACAGAAAAACTTGGCAAACTTAACCCAACACTATTAGTCGTGCTTTCAGTCGTGAATTTAACGGTCGAATCACGCTCGTCTTTGCCATCCGCCGAAGAGTCGCCACTCGCAAGCTGAAGCTTAAAGCCTTCAGGGCCGAAACTAGCCTGATGGATATTTTCAAACAGGCGTGATTTTTCTAGGGCGCATGTAGCTGACCAAACCCCGGACACAGCAATATTAATAACATCATTCTTCTCAAGTTGGATCGAACGGTGCGAGCCACGATTCGACGATTGTGCATGAACTGGAGACACTTGAAAGATAGCTGTTCCAGCCGGGAGCATTTGAGCCTCAAAAAGCTCTCCCTTCTATCTCCCCAGAAGATGAAGCCAATACCGCCCTTTGAAGCCAGTAGGGTGACTTGTTTTTGGTGCCTAATGCCAACATGCAGGCAGAATTTCCCTGCAAAGCCAATGATTCGACAAAATGCGCTGCATCAGAATTGCCTTTTCTGTTTGAGAACAAAAGGCCCCCGAAAAACCGACAATACTCATCAGCATCGATTACCTCGCCATCCTCAGGACCCTTCAGATGATCATCAGCATACTTATTCCCGCCTGCCGCCGCCTTCTCAAACCAAGGCATTGCTTGTTCTTTGAAGCCATTCTTTTCATAGAGTGCAGCAACTCGAAATTGCGCGTCCTTATCCCCTCTTTGCGCTTCCAGTTGATAAATCAAGAATGCTTGCTTAAGTGGTAGAGACGATGGTATGTTTCCTGCTTTGGATTCACCACTTTTCAGCATTTCCTGTAAGCCACTGAGATATTTATTTTCAAAATACTCGCCGGCACTCTTCCAAGACCCGCCAGCAAAACCAGTTGAACTTCCCAAAAATAACAGCACCAGCGCTAGATTTCTCATTTTTATTCCCGAAATTTTTCTAGCGGGTTGATTTTGAAAGCGCAATACGTTGAAAAAATTCAATGTCTTACATGTTTCGATTTCCCGTATTACTAATGACCACCATCCTCACCTACTAAAAGGATCTCAAATATGCATTTACAATCTTCAATTTTCGCAACACTCATCTGCCTATTTTCATCTTTCTCATTCAGCACTCATGCCGGTGCACCCAAAATTTGGATCGAAAATTCCGGAGGCTTGTTCAGCAGAGATGACGTGACGGATGGCCAAACCAAAGTCCACATGACATTCTTCGGCGCATTTAACGCGAAGAACCTGCTCAAGAGCAATCCTGATGCTTTGGCATTGTTTGAAAAGAAAGACGGCCCGGTCTACAGGTCGTCTTTTTTATTTGATCTCAAACCAATCCGAGTAGCCGGCTGGCTCTTTTTTATCTTTGTCGCTCTTAATAGCTACTCGGTAGTGG
>JAESQZ010000249.1 GCA_016764955.1 Deltaproteobacteria bacterium
GGGCTGGGCTGTGGCACCCTTGCCCACATCCGTGGGCAAAAAAGTCAGCTGCAGAACTATCCTTTCATTTTTTATTAAAACGTCTTGGACAGTAGTGAGCGAAGGCTGGCATCCAGTCCAATGTCTAGATATATTCTGGATGCCAGCCTTCGCTGGCATGGCAAAATAGAGCAATCTGATTTCAATCCAATCGAACTGCGGTGTATGCCAATCGCCCAACCTGTTAAACCTGTTAACTCAGGCACCTTTCACTGCCCATAAAGTGGGCGGGTTTCCAGGATCAGGAGCTGCCTTAGCGCCCCTAAGAGACAAACTTGAAGAAGCTTTGCTAAATACTTGGTCTTTTGCACGTCGCGTTCCTGAGTCAGGCGATCGCCTCTCTAACACGAGTGCTATCACCCTAACAGGCGTTGATGGAGATGCCTTACGAATCATGATTGACTCTGCTGGCTTATGTGTTGGATTTGGATCTGCTTGTAGCGCACTCGCGCCAGAGCCAAGCTTGAGTCTTATATCGTTGGGCCTAACCCCTCAGGAAGCTCGTTGTACAGTGCGATTTTCTCTATGCCCAGATGCGACTATGGAACAAATTGAAGATGCGATCGGGCGATTGACTAAGTTGCCACTTAGCCACTAGCCATGCCGTCATCCCGGGCTCGCGTGCCCTATAGGGTATGACCCGGGATCCAGTGCTGGACCCCGGCTCGGGGGCCGGGGTGACAGGTTAAGGATTCAACAACGCCAACAAAGCCTGATCATCTGCTTCTTCGCTTTCACCTTCTGCCACATACTCCACCATCACATCCAATATTCGCCTAGCTTGCCCCCCAGTAAGCTGGCGACCTATTTGATTTGTAAACTCTGGACTTTCAAGTGCCTTGGCAGTTTTATCTCGTGACTCAGCAAGAAAAGCTGATGCTTGATTATAAAAAGCCAAACTTAAGGGAGCATCCGGTTGCGAAAAATATCGCGGCACATTTCTCCACTGCTTCTCAAGTGCAACCCACCTCATAAAGTCAGGTGCATTGGACAAACTAAGACCAAGATTCTCATTTTTCACAATTTGGTGAGAACTTGGATCTCTTGGCTCTAAGATCTCCATTGATAAGAGCAAATAAGGCACCAGTAGATCCGTCGGTGTGTAGTTATAAGAATCAGGATCTTGATAGATAAGTTTAGATATTTTCTCTTGTTCTTGTTCACTCAATCCATGCAAAATATACTTTCGAACCAACTCTGAAAGCACACCTGAGGGAATTCTATCAGTTCGAATTGCTGCACGAACAAGCTCTATTATTTCAGCATGTCCATAGAGATTTTTAAATTTTCTTAAAACTTCTGATTTTACTGAGCCTGCAAAAAAGGGATCCCCCTGATAGCCAGTACCAGCATCAAAAGTTCCCGTCTCTTGCCCAATAGTCGCTAATACGCCATTGTAGGCATGAACGTCATAACCTGTTACTCTGAGGCTATCTCGCACAATTTTGTCAACAACCGAGACTCGATATTCATACAAAAGCTTCTCAACATGAAACTCTGGCAATTCATCTGAATCAGCCATAGGCTCAGATTCACATAATAGTTTTCGAGCTAACAAGGCTGCTTGAAAATGCAGCGTCGCACAAAAATCTGGCTTCTGGGTTAACTCATACATCGCCGTCTTTTTCAACTCTTCAGATATCGCCGGATCTGTAATTTTAATTGCCACGTGCTCTAAATTTTTTCGCATGCTCTGGTAAAAAACTTTACGCTGGATAGGATCTTGAGGTGCCCCTGTCACCACTGCTTCGTCTTCAACACGCTGCAGTATTTGACCCATTGCTTCTCGCTCGTCTCCATCAAGAAAACGACTATGTGCCAAGATAAATTCTCGGAGGCTTCTGTGTTTTTGAGGCCCATAAATCTGCTCTTTTGCATTGGCTGTCAGATCTGGAATTACCTGTTGTTTAGGTAAAACCATTTTACTTTTGCTAACACCCATCATGAATAAATTTTGAAACCCTGGTTTTTCAAGAATTGCCCTCCTAATTTCACGATAATTAGCAGCAAGCGAGTAAGCACTTTCAATGGCATTGCTTTTCAGAGAAATCTGCTCGGGCGTCATTTGCCTAATTAAATCTTTAGCAATTCGCACGCAGCCTTTAGAGCAGGCATACATGAGAGCTGTGTTGCCAAACCGATCTTGCGTTGATAGCTGCTCGCGGCTCATTCGAGTTATTAGTTCGTAGGCAATTTCAAATTTCCCATACTGAATTACCTGACTCAAAGCAGTAGAACCGTTGTTATTCTGAGCACCTAAGTGTTCAGCTGGAATTTTTCGAAGTAGCTCTAGAACAATTTCTTTGTCTCCAGCGCGACAGGCCAACATCAAGGCACTCTGGCCCTCTTGATTAGTTCTAAGCAATTGCTGCGGCGTCATCAGCCTGATAAGATCCTTTGAGACTCCTCTATTTCTATTACTGATCGCTACCATTAAAGCAGTCTTTTGGTACTTACCAGTTTGTTCCAAATCAGCTTTTCGAACAACACCATGCTGAATCGTTTTTTCAAAATACTCGCCTTGACCTATTTTTTCTAAAATTGTCTTAGATCTTCTTAGCAACAAACCCACCTCATCCAAGTCATTGGATTCTTTGAAGCGTTGCCACCGACCTGAATCAATAGGCCTCACCAAGTTTCGGACCTCGTTAATATCTAAATCGCTAAGAACCCCAGATGCATATTTATTTCTGCAAAGAACTTGCGCCAAAGTATAAACACGACGTCTAGTATCAGATTGCCTACTTATGCTTGCTGGTGGAATAAAAACATCAAGCGAAGGCCTGTCATTTGAGTCTGGATACACCTCAGACCGAGTGTTTGGAGTTGAGCTTGAAGAAATACGTGGGATAGTCACGCAAAATGAACAAGAGTAGTATTAGTGGGTATTCCTAAAACGCTTTGTCACCCTGGCGAAGGCCAGGGTCTATGCACCGAGATGCTGGCCTACGCCAGCATGACAATCTACCCTTAAAATCCCAGCTCTGCCTTTCGGGCTTCAGCCGTCGGCAGTGGGTCTTGTTTTTGCACGATATTTTCGCAGTGCTGAGATTTCTCAGCGTTAATCTGAATCCATTGCTCCTGCTCTGCCGGCAAATCAGATTCTTCTTTAATCGCCTCTACTGGGCACTCAGGCTCACAAGCCCCGCAATCAATGCATTCATCTGGGTTGATATAAAGCTGGCCTGCGTCACCATAAAAGCAATCAACCGGGCACACGGATACACAGTCAGTAAAACGACATTTTTGGCAATTGTCAGTGACTACAAAGGTCATAATGCAAGTATCCTAACTTACTTGTCGAGCCTCAACAAGAGAGATTTCCCATGTCCTGGACCTAAAATAACTTTAAGCTTTTCTTTATATACAAACGACTCTTCACTAGGAATATGCGGCACATGATGACAGGAGCGGCAGTGGCTTTCTGGAACAGCTAGTCGGATTTTAGTTTTATCTCCCGTCTTAGCATGCAAGCTACCAGGGCCATGGCAAGATTCACATTGAACATCCTTAAAAGCACCAACATCTTGGGCCTTACAGTAGCCACCTGGTTTCATAAACCCAACGCTGTGGCAACCAATGCAGTTTCGATCGAGGGTTTTATTCGCATCTTCAAGCGTTTTCCAAGCTTTTGAATGCCCTGAAAGCCGCTCGACTAACTCACCCTGCTGATTTTTTGCCTCAAGTTTCGCCACTGCTTTTTTCCAAAAGTCATAAGCTGAGGCATGGCAAGCCTTACAAGTCTCATCACCAACGTAAACCGCTTCTCCTGTTTTTGGCTTTGGGCAATCTATCTGCCCCTCGCAAACAGCTAGGCGTTCAGGCAATTTTTTCTCATAAGCTTCGATATGAGATGCAATCGCGGTGTCCGGCTTGATATCCCGATTTATAGGAACCAAAGTAAATTGCATGTGAGCCTGCTTCAGTGGCTTATCTGAGATCCCATTCAAAGTCTTCAATTCGTCTTCAGCCATCTTGATTCTTTGCTGAATGAACTCACTTTTTGGCTTTTGCTTAAGACTTTCGATCCGCTTTTGTAAAATCAGGCGCTTTTGTTCACGCTCTTCTGCGCGCCTATCCAGCAGCAAAGGGCTTTTTTCGCGGCTTTGTAAATTCACAAACTCTATTTTGCCTAAGTATTGGCCTTGATACCCTGCAGAAAAGACCCAAGGTCCTGTGTCATTCCAACGAAAGGGGGGTAAATTCTTACTACCCTCAGCCCCACCCCAAATTATTAGATCTGTATCAGGCGAGAGTTTAAGCTTTTCAAGTTTACGCCGCTCAACTGAGGCCACTACCACCAGCACCCCATTTTTTAGTTTAAGCTCGCATACTCCTGGCTTATTTTCAGCATTAAGCTCTTTCAAAACCAACTGGATCAAGTCAGCTCTTTGTGGATTTGGGCAGTCTGACTTCTCATAAGGGTTTTCTATGGTTTCGCCAGCGTTTACATAAGGCGCATTTGGATGTTTTTTGACCAATGCCGTAAGCCTAGCAATTCCCCCAAGCGGATCTCGGGTACACCCACATGGCTCAACGGCGCCTTCCAAACGCGTTGTAAAGAGTAAGACATCCTGTTTTTTGCTGCACTCACAGGCGGAGAATAATAAAAGCAGGCAAAGAACCTTCCAACTCGTCATCCCGGGCTCGCGTGCCCTATAGGGTATGACCCGGGATCCAGCACTGGACCCCGGCTCGGAGGCCGGGGTGACAAATATGCGTTCAGGTTTTTTTACTGGGGCCTTTTTCATCAAAACGCCGATTGAGCAGCTCTGCTGCAAGCGGCAAATCAAATTCGAACTCCATCGACGAACGATGGCTTTGATAACCGCAGTAGATACAGGATAAGTACTCATCTCCACTATACGATCGCGCAAGGACTACCCCCATGCTATGACACTTCGGGCACTCCCCGCGCACATGCTGCCGCCTTTGCGGACCACCCGCCACTGGCGTGGCTTTTGAACCTGCTTTCGAGGCACCTGATCTTGATACCACGTTTGCCTTTGATTTGGATGTTCTTTTTTGAATTCCCCCCTGCTTAAGCTGCATGCGAAATCCCCCAATCACTTTAGCAAGCATGATATCTAAGTCTTTTGCTACTCTTTCTTTACCTATCCGCATAAGCGAAGCCATCAGGATTTCACGTGCTGTACCCGCTTTGGTGTGAGAACCTCCTTTAGACTGTATCCGGTAATCGTCTAAAATCAGCGCTAATTCATCTTCCAAGCGCCTTTGCAAAGGGTTGTTAAAAAGCTTGCAAAGCTGTTCCTTCAGCTCATCTCGTGCAGTTGCCATATCCCTTGCAACACTTTGCCTAATGGCTTTCATCCTGCTAATGCAAAATTATGCATAGCGCAGAGATCCGACAAAAGTTTCTAGACTTTTTTAAAAGTAAAAATCACCAAGTGCTTAGAAGTGCCCCTCTCTTGCCTCAGGATGATCCTACTTTGCTTTTCGTCAACGCCGGTATGGTGCAATTCAAAGAAGTATTCACCGGTAAAGAAACTCGAAGCTATAAGCGCGCGACAAGCAGCCAAAAGTGTGTGCGCGCTGGCGGCAAGCACAATGACCTAGAGAAAGTCGGACGAACTGCCAGGCATCACACTTTTTTTGAAATGCTTGGTAATTTTTCATTTGGCGATTACTTTAAAAAAGAAGCCTGTGCCTACGCCTGGGAGTTTTTAACTCAAGTTCTCAAAATGGACCCAAAAAAGCTCTCAATTACTGTCTTCGAGGGTGATACTGATTTGCCCCCAGATACCGAAACAGAAGAGATCTGGAAAAAGCTCGGTGTACCTGCCAACAGAATCAGCCGAAAAGGCGCCGAAGATAATTTTTGGTCTATGGGCGATACTGGCGCTTGTGGCCCTTGCACAGAAATTCATTACGATCGCGATTTCGGAGAAGATGAAGGCGATCAAATCATGGAGATTTGGAACATCGTCTTCATGCAATATGATCGCCAATCCGATGGTTCCCTGAAACCCCTACCCGCCCCAAGTGTTGACGCAGGCATGGGACTTGAGCGGCTATGTACCGTCCTCAATAACTTTAAAAGCAACTATGACACTGATCTACTTCAAGGGTTGGTGCAAGCTTGTGCAAGTCGTTCGGGTAAAAACTATCAAAATTCTGACTCTGATAACGACGTATCAATGCGTGTAATCGCCGATCATAGTCGAGCAACTGCTTTCTTAATTGCGGATGGCGTTTTACCTAGCAACGAAGGCCGCTGCTATGTCTTGAGGCGCATTATGCGAAGAGCCATTCGTCATGGCGCAAGGCTCGGGTTTGATAAGCCATTTTTTCACGATATTTGTGCTCAAGTTGTCTCACAATATCAATCAGTCTATCCAGAGCTCAGCGAAGCACAGGCTCTCATACAAAAGGTCGTCAAACAGGAAGAACTAAGCTTTAGGCGAACGCTTGCAAGAGGTCTTGAGCTCTTCAAAAGTGCAAGCAAATCGCTCACAAAAGGCGATCAACTTGATGGCACCACCGTTTTCAAACTTTATGAAACCTACGGATTCCCAGCAGATCTAACAGCCGTACTCGCAGAAGAAAAAGGCTTATCTATCAACTGGAGTGATTTTGAAAAAGCCCAAAAAACGCACGAAAAAGCATCCGCCGGCGGCCTTGGATTGACGGGGATCAAGGATCTTTACAGAGAGCTTGCTGAACAATTCGGCCCCACAAAATTTGCAGATAAACCATCGATGCCAGTTGAAGTACTCGCTGTTTTTGATCACGAGCTTTTACTCAAAGAGACACCTTTTTACGGGGAGTCTGGTGGGCAAATCGGTGATACGGGCTTACTCACAGCTGATGGCGTTGAAATTAAAATCACAGACACCAAAAAAATTGTCGGCCTTCATGTGCATCAAATCAAAGCAATTAAGGGCCAAGTCAAAGTAGGCGATAAATTGCAAGCAGTCGTTGACTGGGAACGACGTGAGCGGATTCGCCAGCATCACTCGGTTACCCACTTGCTACACGCAGCCATGCGTCAACAACTCGGCAGTCATATCATCCAAAAAGGCTCTCTCGTAGCTCCGGATCGACTACGCTTTGATTTCTCACACTTCGAGCCTTTGAAACCAGAGCAGATCAGTCAACTCGAGAGTCTTGTTAATCAATGGATCTTTGAGAATCAGCCAGCCAAAATCAGCTACATGTCTTTAGACGACGCCAAAAAACAAGGGGCTATGGCTTTATTCGGCGAAAAATACGCCGAGAAAGTTCGTGTTCTTGATATGGGGCCACACTCGCGCGAACTTTGCGGCGGCACCCACCGCGAACGAACTGGCGATATTGGTTCTTTTAGAATCACCAGCGAAGGACCTCTTGCTGCTGGTATTCGGCGTATCGAAGCAGTCGCCGGTTATGCAGCAGTCGAATACGCGCAAAAAGAACGTGCTTTACTCAGCAACGTCGCCAAGTCTCTCAAGACAACACCAGGATCACTCTTAGAACGCACTCAAAATCTATTGCAAGAACTCAAAGATAGCCGCAAAGAACTTGATCAGCTGCATCACAAAGCTTCAACCCAGCAAGCAGCGTCTCTAATTTCAGAAGCACAAGACATCGCCGGCATAAAAGTTTTGGTCAAGAAACTGGAAAACTTAAGCCCTAAGATGCTTCAAACTTATGCTGATAAACTTCGAAACCAATTGGGCTCCGGCATCGTCGTACTTGGCTTAGAAACAGGGCCCGATAAGTGCAACATTTTGGTCGCACTCACCAAAGATCTCACCAAGCGCTTTCACGCTGGAAAATTAGTAGGCGAGTTAGCAAAAGTTGTTGGCGGCAAAGGGGGCGGTCGGCCAGATTTCGCCATGGCTGGCGGGACTAAGCCCGAGAAGTTGGACGAGGCGTTGGGGCAGGTGAAAGAGCACCTGAAAGGTGCTACGAATACAGCCCTGGGTGGAGCGCAGCGCAACCCAGGGAATGCTTAAATCCGCTTCGCGGATAGGATTGATACAAGCTTCGCCAAAATTCCTAATAAATTTCCCGTCTCGACGGCACAAAGCCTTGGTCTGTCATATAGCCAACCACATAAGGCGATACCGGCGCCTGGGCTGTCTGCTGTGAATAGAACTTCTGCGCGGATAACTCAAACCAGCCCGGAATTCCTTGAGTGGCGAGTTCAGCATCACCAACAATCAACCCGCTGATAAAAAATTGACCATTTTCAAAGCGCCCTTTGACATAAAAACGCCCTAAGCTCTCTTGATCCACTTCTTGAAGCTGGCTATTGCTGATTAAGTAAATTTTGTTTTCTTCCATTTTTTTTCCACAACTGGCCAATAAGCCCATGCCTAGTATAACTAAAATCAACAAATATCCAATTTTCATCATTACCCTTCTAATCTGCTCTGCTCTTTTCTTACTTCTAGATATACGCTTGGCATTGGCTTTTTGGGTGGGGCTTGGCCTAACAGCTTCCGGTGCCTCTTTGCAAGGCTTGTTTCAAAACCCGCTGGCTGACCCTTATATTCTAGGGGTCTCCGGTGGCGCTTCTCTGGCTGGTTGTATCGCATTGGCACTGGGTTTTGAGCAGACTTGGTCTTTATTTGGCGCCTCTTTTTTAGGCGCGTTAGCAGTTTGCCTAATACTAATTCAAGTCACTGGACGCGAATCTATTATTCTAGCTGGCCTTTTGATTAATGCTTTTGCCAGTTCGTTGATCAGCCTCATCAAAACTTTGCTGCCAGCAGAAGGCACTCAGTCTTTGCTATTTTGGCTGCTCGGATCATTTTCACTCCCAGAGCCTAAAATGCTTATCTTCTTGGGCGTAATTTGTCTGGCAAGCGTCCTCTTTCTGAACGCTAAGTCTGGAACGATTGAGCGGCTGGGGCTTGGCGATGACGAAGCAGCTCGCTTAGGTCTTAATCCCAGCTCTGAAAAGAGACAACTTTACTTGGTTATCTCTCTGTTAGTTGGGGCTATCACTGCATTTTGTGGTTTCATTGGCTTTATTGGCCTCTTGGTGCCACAAATTTTGAGGCGCTTTACGGGCAATAACCAAGTTTTACTCATCCCCGCAAGCGCTCTTTGTGGGGGCTTGATGCTCGCTTTATTTGATTTACTGTCTCAATATTCTCATCAATTAATTGGGTTCGAGATTCCAGTTGGCGTCATAACGGCGCTTATTGGCACCCCTGTATTTGGAGCCATGGCCTATGCTGCGCACCGAAAATCTATGCGTTTATACGCCAGATGATTGCTTGTTTGAAAATCTAGATCTTAGTTTCAAACCAGGCAGCATCACAATTTTAGAAGGCCCAAATGGCTTTGGGAAGTCTATGCTTTTGGATCACCTAAGTGGCATTCGAGTGCCTACTGTTGGCCAAGTATTTTTTGAAAGCCAAGACATAGCCAAGCTTAAACCACACTTGCGAACTCAGCTTATTTCAAGCCTAGGGCAAGAAGACACAACGCCTACAGACACGCTAGTATCAAATCGAATTCGACATGGTTTTCTACAGGCTTCACATAACCCTATACATGAACTTAGCCAATCGCTTGGTATCGAGGATTTGCTTAATCGCCGCTTAGGAACGCTGTCAGGTGGACAAAGAAAACGCGTACATATTGCTCGCTGCCTGATTCATTCAACCGCCAAGGTTTATATTTTGGATGAGCCAGATGCTGGTTTGGATACAGACGGCAAAGCCAAACTTTGGAGGCTTTTGGAGCAAAAAGCCGATGCAGGAGGCATTGTAATTTTAGCAATGCATCAATATAATTAGTCCCATGGTCAGCTTGAAGCATACAGAACACACCATTGAAGATCTCATGGATTTGCCGGAAGATACAAAAGCCGAGCTCATTGACGGTGAGATCTACATGATGGCCCCAGCGGCAGCAAAGCACTCTATCGTTAATGGCGCTTTGACTTCAGTGATTTATAATCATTTTCGAGAAAAGCGCAAAAACGGATCAGGTGATGGACACGACTTTTGGCTCATTGTTCCTGAAGCTTGGAACTACTACGATGAACACAATTCATTTGTGCATGGTATCGCAGGTTATCTCGAAAGTGAAATTTCTGAGCCACCTCAATCAGGCCCAATTATGACAAAACCAATGTGGCTCTGCGAAATTCTTTCACCATCCAATTGGAGCAATGACACTCAGCGTAAAAGAGTTATTTTAGAAGAGCATAGGGTTCCACATTACTGGCTGGTGGATCCTGAAAGAAAAACCATTCAAGTGCTTGAGATGCCAGATGGTGCTACCAAATACCAATTTGCTCACGCGGTGGATGTTAAAGATGGGACTGTAAAGCTGCCACCTTTTATGGATCTTGAGCTAGATCTAACAGAAATTTTTAGGCACTAGTACGACTTAGTCATCCCGGCCTCCGAGCCGGGATCCAGTTTTAAAGCCATTTTCTGGATCCCGGATCAAGTCTGGGATGACAGTGAACCTAATTAAAAGCCCGGAATCTCACCAACCGTCTTAACCAAAACACGTAAACTATCCATGGGATGAGGCGTGGTGTAGTATTTCAAAACCCGCTTACCATCCTCGTCTACTTCTTCGACAGCAACATCAAAGTGAAAGATCCCATATTTGTCGCGCTTGGTATTCGTCACCTGCATGATCTCCAAACCCCCACTCTTCAAAGCCTCATCCAGGCTATTATGATTAATCAACGCTCTAAAATGCTTGAGTGGCGCAGCTAAAACCTGGCTGCTGTTCAATAGTACAGACGCAACAAAAGCCATAAGAATCTTCATCATCAAGCACCCCGACAATTTTAGCAGTCAACCGGCCATTTTGGCCCTAAAAACGCCTCCGTAGGCGATTGACAATTTCGAACAGAATGTCAAAATATTAGCATGAGAGTCCCTAAATTAGTCCTATTATTTGCGATACTAATACCAGCCAGCTCTTTGGGCAACAGCCCATTTCCATTGGCTGTGGCTAAACGTCCATTCACCATGCCCAAGAACGCCTTTGAATCAAAAATCAAGTTCAACAACTCGTCTGTGGGCATCATCAGCACAGACTATGGGATCACCAATGACTTCCAAATTGGGATTTCTTGGGGCGGTGTTGCTTCTCAAAACTTGAAGCCAGATAGAAGTATTTCGCTTAATGTCGGATATTATGCCCTCACAACACCTTACAGCTTTACGATGCTGTCGATGAGCATGCCCTTTTATATGGAGAAAGATCCAGTTCGCAATGTTTCTTTCGCTGCTCCTACAGTTTTCACCATCATCCCAAGCACCTTGGGCATCATGGCTTTCTACAATGACCTTGTAGCCTTAAAGTGGTCTAAAAATAAAGTTGAAGCTGACTTTGCCGTTCCGTTCCAGCTTTACTGGCAACCCACAGAGCAGCTATATCTAAACGTCTCGACTGAAATTGCTCGCTTAAATACAGCCGGCAATCATAGCCATATAGCCCAAACGACACCTCTCAACTTCGGCGCCCTTTTTGCCGCTACAGACTCCATTGACGTCATGGGTTCATTTGAATTTAGCGAGCTTCAAGACCCCACAAAAGTCTCCTTGATGCTTGGGATGGCCTTTAGAGGCGGACGCTTAAACGGATGAAAAAAATCGGCTTTTGGCAACTTTTTGCCCTGGTAATTGGATGCCAAATTGGTTCCACTGTTCTCATTTCGCCGGCTGTTTTGGCGCCCTTTGGTTATTTTGCTTTCACAGGTTGGCTGATCTCAGGCCTAGGTGCCATCTCATTAGCCATGGTTTTTGCAAGGCTTTGTGGCTGGTTTCCACGAACAGGTGGCACTCATGTTTATGCGCTTGAAGCCTTTGGGTCTGCCACAGGCTTTTTTACGGGGTGGACTTACTGGGTTGTCTCCTGGGCTAGCACAACAGCCGTTATTGTCGCGACCGTGGCTTACGCAGAGCCTCTTACAGGCCCACTTTCTCCTAACAGTTCTTTGGGGTTACAAATCCTGATACTCGTCGCTGTGACTTGGCTTAATTGTCTCGGGGTATACGCTGCTGGCGGAGCAGA
>JAESQZ010000250.1 GCA_016764955.1 Deltaproteobacteria bacterium
TAGTGCTTTCTTATACGGATATGAATAAGCAAACAGCCTTTTAAAAAGCTGATTATCAAATATTATGTTGGTAAGGTTTTTCATTTGAGTGTAGCGAGAGTTACGAAACCTACGCAAATATTTTACTTTACTGGAGTTAGCTTAAACGGATATTCAGCCTTCATAAAATATAACCCGTAGGGATTGGCAGCAGCTCCGGCTTTAGTGCGATCCTTACTCCTGATTACATCTTTAAATTCTTTCAAGGATATTGCACCCAATCCAACTTTTAATGTAGTTCCAACAATGGCCCTTACCATTCCTCTCAAAAAGCGATTTGCTTTGATGTTAAAAACAGTAGTATTTCCTTTCTTTTTCCATTCAGCATGTTGAACATCACACCTAAAATGTTTCACATTGGTTTGAACCCGGCTAAATGCCTGAAAGTCCTTAGTTGTTAACAATATATTAGCTGCCTTGTTCATCTTGTCAATGTCAAATTTTCTAAAAGTAACCCATGCTTCATTCTCTAAAAATGGACTTTTCTGTGAGGAGATAATATATCTATAAGATCGTGAAATACAATCAAACCTCGCATTCTGTTTTTCTTTTGTTGTAAATATGTTCTTGACTGCAATATTAGGAGGTAAAAAGCAGTTTAATTTAAAAACTGTATTTTGATCTATATCTGAATGGGTATCAAAATGCGCCATGAAACTTTCAGCATGAACTCCAGAATCAGTTCTTCCAGCACCCAAAGAGGTTACTGTATCTTGTAGTATTTTTGATAATGCCTCATCCAAAGTAGTTTGAATGCTGATACCATTTTTCTGTGCTTGCCAGCCAACATAATTAGTCCCTTTAAAACTTATCTCTATAAAATATCTTGTTTTCACCAGTGTTCAAAAGTAAGATAATTCTCAAAAAAACTCCCCCTTTCTATAAGGGGGATTAAGGGGGATGTTATGTTATTGGCATGCTAACCTACGTTGTTGCTTGGAAACCTATTTATGTGTTATTTTGTTTTAAGTTAAAATACAAGTTATGATCCAAAGAATTCAGTCAGTCTATTTGTTCTTAAGTGGAATGGCATGTTTGTTACTATTATATTTTCCCTACTATAAGATCAAGGTACTGTCAGATACTTCCAATGTATTTGACATCCAGATAAATTTTTGGGGAATTAATATGATCGGTGCAGAGAGTAATATTGCAGTCGTAGTTATTTTAACTATCATTATTTCAATCCTTACTATATTTAGTGGAATGCTTAGCTTGTTTACTATTGCCAATTATTCAAAGCGTGAGTTGCAGATAAAACTATGCAAGATCAATTTCCTGCTTATTACAGGTTTGCTGGCTTGTATGGTGTGGTATTTGGATAAAGCGAGTAATATTCTTTGCCAGGAGCAATGTGAAAAAGATGTAGCATTGGGAATGTTCTTACCAGCCTTAGCAATCATATTTACTTTTTTAGCGAATAAAGGAATTAAGAAAGACCATGACATGATAAAAGCTGCAGATAGAATCAGATAATCACAATTGTATGAATTTCATTGTAACAGGAGCGAGTAGGGGAATTGGATTTGAAATAGTTTTGCAGCTGGCCGAATCAGAGACTAATAAGGTTATTGCATTATCCAGAAGTGACTTATCAAAACTTGTTGAAACAGGAAAGCAATTAAATGGTAATACTGCCATTTATCCTTTAACATTTGATTTAAAGAGTGATAATAATGATCAACTCGTCCAATTGATTGAATCTGAATTGGGTAGTAATGTTGATGGGCTTATTAACAATGCAGGAACTTTGATCAATAAGCCGATGGTAGAGCTTACCAGAGAGAATTGGCAAGAAGTATTTGATGTAAATGTATTTGGCGTGGCTTCATTAATTAAATCTGTAAAGCCTTACATGGGAAAGAAAAATAAAGGCCATATTGTTAACATTGGTAGTATGGGTGGCTTCCAGGGAACTGATAAATTTCCGGGACTGTCAGCATATAGTTCTAGTAAAGGAGCTTTGGCATGTATGAGCGAATGTCTGGCAAAGGAATTTGAAAATGACAATATTTATGTAAACTGTTTGGCACTTGGAGCCGTTCAAACAGAAATGCTGGCACAAGCTTTTCCTGATTATACAGCACCCTTATCTGCAAAAGAAATGGGCACATTTATTGCAGATTATGTTGTAAATGGTCACAAAATAATGAATGGTAAGGTATTGCCCGTAGCATTTAAAAACTAACTTGAATGTATAGAATAATATCAAGAGTATTCCTTTCAATAATTCTCATCGTTTGTAGTTCTTATAAGCTACAGGAAAATCCTGAAAAGAGCAAAGTATTGATTGATTTGATTATGCAGGGATTGAACATGAGTCATTTTAGCCCGGCTGAGATAGATGATGGATTTTCAAAGCGTGTTTATGATGAATATTTAAAAAGGTTAGATTTTAACAAGAAGTTCTTTACTTCAGAAGACATTGACCAGTTTAAAAAATATGAACAAGAAATTGATGACCAACTAAACAGGGGTACCTATGCATTTTTTGACTTATCAATTGAGTTATTAAACCAACGAATAGAGGAAACTCAAGCTTACTACAAAGAAATACTGTCAAAACCATTTGACTTTAAAAAAAATGAAGAAATAGAATTAAGTGGTAAAAAATTGGAATATGCTTCAAATAGTACTTTAAAAGAGAGGTGGAGAAAGTCATTAAAATTTCAAACATTGTCGCGATTGTATGATCAAATTGTAGTCCAGGAAGAAGCAAAGGAGAAAAATGATACTACTGTTGAGATCAAAACTTTTGAAGTTCTTGAACAGGAATCTCGGAAAAAGATATTGAAACGACATAACGAATGGTATGACCGTATGTCTAAACTGGAATTAAATGATAGAAGAAGTACTTTTTTGAACACCGTTTCAAATGCATTCGATCCACACACTTCTTACTTAGCACCAAAGGCCAAAGAGAACTTTGATATTTCTATGTCCGGAAGATTGGAAGGCATTGGTGCAAGTTTGCAGCAAAAAGGGCCTTATATAAAAGTTGCACGAATAGTTCCGGGGAGTGCTTGTTGGAAACAGGGGGAATTAGAGGCTGACGACATTATATTAAAAGTTGCTCAAGGTAAGGCAGAACCTGTGGATATTGTAGATATGAGATTAGATGATGCAGTAAAGCTGATAAGAGGCCCAAAGGGAACAGAAGTTAGACTGACAGTTAAAAAGATTGATGAGAGTATAAAAGTAATTCCTATTGTGCGGGATGTAGTGATATTGGAAGAAACTTATGCTAAATCTGCTATTCTAAATGATAGTGTTAACATTATTGAGAATATCGGGTATATAAAACTGCCTAAATTTTATATTGATCTGAATAAATCAGGAGGGCAGAGTTGTTCACAGGATATCCGATTGGCACTAGGAAAAATGAAACAGGAGGGTGTTAATGGAATTATTTTAGATCTTAGAAATAATGGTGGTGGCTCATTGTCGGATGTTGTAAAAATTGCTGGACTGTTTATTAAGGACGGCCCAATTGTACAAGTAAAGTCTAGATTTGGTGCTCCTCAAATCCTAAAGGACAAAGATAAAGATATCGTTTACGATGGGCCCCTTGTTATAATGGTGAACTCCTTCAGTGCTTCGGCATCAGAAATAATGGCAGCAGCAATGCAGGATTATCAGAGGGGAATAGTATTAGGAAGTCAATCAACATTCGGCAAGGGTACTGTACAACGTTTTTTCAATTTAGATAATTTTATAAAAGGAGATGCACCGCACATCAAGCCACTAGGTACTGTTAAACTGACCACCCAGAAATTTTACAGAATAAACGGTGATGCAACCCAATTAAAAGGAGTTGAATCAGATATTGTTTTGCCCGATAGGTACTCATTTATTAAAATTGGTGAAAAGGAGTATGAATCAGCAATGACATGGGATGAGATTGTTCCTCTGGAGTTTGAAGTAAGCTTTAAGTATAAGAGAAGAATCGAGACCGCCCAAAAGAATAGCTTAAAAAGAGTTCAAACAGATTCAACATTTATGTTAATTAAGGAAAATGCAGGTAGACTCAAAATAAGACGTGAGCAGACTACGCATAGTTTGAATTTTGAAGAATATAGGCGTACTCAGATAGAAATTAAAAATGAAGCCAAGAAGTTTGAAAATCTAAGAAAAGAATTGAATGGCTTTGGAGTTAAATCTTTAAAACTTGACTTGTCTGAATTGAAAACTGATACAGCAAAATCCGCAAGAATTAAGGCCTGGCATGATAACTTACGAAAGGACAAATACGTTTATGAGGCGGTCTCAGTTATTAAAGACCTTATGTGATTTGCCTACTGTAGCGATTCAGTGTTTTTATTTGCTAAAATTATTTATGAGTGATGGTTTGGATAGGTAATACTTGATAATCCAGTATCCAAAATCCAGCATCCAATATCCA
>JAESQZ010000026.1 GCA_016764955.1 Deltaproteobacteria bacterium
CGGGTCGGTGCCCGGGATGACAAAACAGCGTCGTTAATTTACGAAATTTAGTTTTCAAAACCCTGTTTTCATGGCGTTCTAACGACGAATTAAATCTTGGCGGGAATTGCTGGATTAAATCAGATGTTACGCCAACATAGAATGTACCATTCCTACAGCTAGCCATTCTGTACACGTAGTAATTTTTCATGACGGATTATACTGAATGAAACCTGTTTCTGGATGCCAGCCTTCGCTGGCATGACAATTTCAATCGGTCAACGCTCTAGACCCTGGCCTTCGCCAGGGTGACACAATCGTAAGCTCACTTTTCGATCAACGGATTAACGGGCTCTCGCTCACTTCGATCAAGCATCTGAACAGCTGAATGAATAATTGTGGGTTTGATAAACACCAAAAGCTCTCGTTTATTTTTGACTTCACTGCTATTTCTAAATAAGGCTCCAATGAAAGGTATCCGAGATAAAAGCGGTACCCCATTACGTTCGTCTGAATTGGAAGCTTGATAAAGGCCACCCAAAACGGTCGTTTCACCATCTCTAAGTAAAATTTGCGTTTGTGCATTATTATCGAGAACCTGAATTCGATCACTGCCGATACTTGCTTGGTTAAACTGAGACGAAGTCACGTTAACCATCATTCTAATCCTCCCATCAATCGTAATTTGTGGTGTCACCACCAGCGTGATACCGGTGGTAATACTTTGCAAATTACCCACAGTTCCCAGGGTTCCAGAAGGATTTACCCCCAATGCTCCCGGAATTGTTAGATACACTTTTTCTCCACTATGAATCGTTGCTGGCTGATTATTCATCGTGATAATCGATGGTTTTGAAAGAATGCTTAACTGATTGTTTGTTTCTGCCGCAGAAAGCTCAATATCAAGTTCATTGTTACTAAAAGGAATGCCCATTGCTAATCCTGCAATTGGATTATTAGCTCGTGTCGTATTAATATAGCTCACACCACCGGGCCCAGTAATAGAGCCGCTGTTAGAAGAATTTCTTAAATCTGGCACGCCATCCAGCTTAAAGTTTGAGGTATCAACTCTAAGACCCCACTGAATACCAAGATTTTCAATAAAACCTGTATTAGCCTCTACCACGCGTGCTTCAATCAAAACCTGCTGATCAATAAAATCAATGCTCTCAATAAACATTTCTATATCTCGAACATAATTTCCTATATCGCGAATCGTAATTGAGTTAGTACGCTCGTCAGTCATAATGATTCCACGAGGAGAAAGAAGCACGGCTGCCTGTTCTTTGATTTTGCCAGCCTTTGCATACTTAAGTGGTAAAACCTTTGTATGCAGATCGGCTCCTAAGCTTTCTTGTTCTTTGCGAGAAATGATCCGAATGACATTGTTTCGCTCATAGGCAGACCTATCTCTTGATTCTAATATAGCCTGCATGGCTTGAGAAAGTGATATATCAGGAAAAGAAGCTGTTATTTCACTTTCTTCCTTGCCAATCTGACTCGGCATCACTACGTTCTTATTTTGCATCACCGCAAGCAACTTAATTGCCTCTTTAATAGGAGCAGCTTGGATCTCAATATAGTATTTTTTAGGCGTTCCCCTCCTCATGCTTTTCAACCTGAGTTTCGTCATGCCATAAGGCCCTTTGAGCATCACCTGCCTCGGCTTGATTAGTATAACCTCTTGGTTTCCAAGCTTGTCTTTCTCTTTCACAGCCTGACCGTTAATGAGAGCCGCCTTTTGCTTTTTACTCCAGACAATCATGGTCAGTTTTGGTCTTTTTAAATTAATAATCTCAGCATTTTTTAAAAACGGATCTCGACGTTTCTCCTCTTTTACTGACTTGTTTTGCTCAAAACCTTGAAGATTAAGGCTGGAAAGCGGCTTGTCAGCTTTACCTAATAAAGTAAAAGCACAAAGCAAAAATAACAGCAGACTACTTCGAAGCATAAACAACCCCCGATACACTCATCCTTAGAATTTCACCTTCTTGATTCACGCCTTTAATTTCGAGCTTTCTAATCACTAAAGGAGCCGCCATATTCTCCAAGTAAGCCAGGTAGCCTTCCAAAGCATGGTAAGTACCCTCTACTGAAAGCTGAATCTCTCGAGAGTAGGTCTCGGCTTCTTGTTTGACCATTGAAAATCGATTCTCCACAATTTTAAGGCTTCGGATATAGTCGGGGTGTAATAAATGAACTGAAATATTTTGAAGCGCTTTAAGGCTTGTGGGCTTTCGCGCATATCGTTCATGTGAGTAGAGCGCAAACAAACTTGCTTGCTTTTCCAGCTCACTAACACTCACCTTAACACCTTCAATTCGCTGATAATTGTTCCAGATAAAAACCCTTAAAAAGAAAACCCAAAAAACAGCTATAAACACCCAAAAAAGTTGTTTTTCTAAATGCCCAGGCCGTTGGCGTATTAAGTCTAATGCTAAATCCCAGTTCATAAAATCTGACATTCCAGCTCAAACGAAACCAAATCGTTAGAATGCTCAAGCTGTCTCAGCTCTACGCCATTACAAATTCCCATTTTTTCTAATGCATGACTTGCAACAGCAGCCTGTGAAGGCGTTGCGCTTATAGCCTCAAACAACAGTTTCGGCACATCTTGAGTGCTTGCCGTTAAGCGATTCAAGCGCAAGTAGCTCGGAAACTCCCTTGAATAGCGCCTCAAGATTGGAGCCCACTCCACCCAAGGCTCCTTCACTCTACCAAACATCTGACCTTGCTTTGAAGCGATATGGCTTTTTAAAGATGTTTCTATACGCTGCCAGTTTTGCAATTGATGTTTTTGCTGCGAATTAATAGCCAGCGCAATCCCTAAGCAAAAGGCCGAAATCAAAATCATCAGCAAATAGTCAAGCTTAAAAACGCCTCTTCTAAGCCGTAGTCGTTCGCCTGTTTCTATAAAATTTAGATGCCTCATGGCTGATACTCTTTTTAAGGATACCTCATAATCGCACCGTCATGCCAGCGACGGCCTCATGATTGATCACATCTTTTTATTGACATTGCTCGCAGAATATCATCGTGGTTGATTCGTTTTCGCCCATGGAATGGGCAAC
>JAESQZ010000251.1 GCA_016764955.1 Deltaproteobacteria bacterium
GCCACATTTCTGGATCCCGGGTCGGTGCCCGGGATGACAAAACAGCGTCGTTAATTTACGAAATTTAGTTTTCAAAACCCTGTTTTCATGGCGTTCTAACGACGAATTAAATCTTGGCGGGAATTGCTGTTGTATTTCGCTTAATTTCGCACTAGATCACACATCAATTATGGAATTCTTCAACAGCCTAGAAACTTTGCCGCCCTTGCTTAAAACCTTTTGGTATATAGCAATTCCGGTGAGTGTTATTTTTCTCTTACAGGCAATTCTGACCTTTGTAGGAGGAGGCGATGGCTGTGACAACGTCGATATGGATGCTGGTGCAGATGGCGAGCATGGGCATTCCAGCTTTTTCTCGTTAAAAAACCTGACTAATTTCTTGCTTGGATTTAGCTGGGCAGGCATTGCTTTATATAGCAGCATTGCCAGTCCTACTCTGCTAGCAGCCGTCGCTACTCTGGTTGGCCTAGGTTTTGTGTGGATCTTTTTTCTTATTATTAGGCAAATCGAAAAGCTTGCTGAAGACAATAGTTTTAGATTGAGCAGTGTGCTAGGCAGACAAGCAGAAGTCTACTTGCCTATACCTGCAAACAAGCTAAATAGTGGGAAGGTTTTGATTAGCGTTGGGGGCAGCGTACGTGAATTGCCTGCGATGACTACTGGTGAGTGCATCGCAAACGGTCAGCGTGTCACAGTGGTCGCGTTGGAAGATGGATTATTGATGGTGGAATTGGAAAGAGGTATTTCTCATGGTTGAACTAAATATTTTGGCGCTGGTCGTCGTTTTTGCGGTCGTTCTTTTTGTTACAATTACGGGGCTACTCAGGTGCTACAGGCGCTGCCCTTCTGACAAAATCTTAGTGGTTTATGGTCGAACAGGTGGCACCTCAGCTAAGTGCATCCAAGGTGGTGGTTCATTTGTATGGCCTGTCATCCAAGATTTTTCTTTCTTAGATTTAAAGCCCTTGTCTATTGAGGCAAACCTACAAAATGCTTTAAGTCGTCAAAATATCCGTGTTGATGTGCCTTGTCGATTTACGATCGCTATTTCAACCGAGCCGGACACAATGAACACAGCCGCTGAGCGTCTATTGGGCATGCGCGGTGAGCAGATTCAAGAGCTAGCCAAAGATATTTTGTTTGGCCAGCTGCGTTTGGTTATTGCAACGATGACCATCGAAGAAATCAACTCAGATCGAGATAAGTTTTTGGATAATATATCTAAAAACGTCGATACAGAGCTTAAAAAAATAGGGCTCAAATTAATTAACGTTAACGTCACTGACATCAAAGACGAATCTGGCTATATCGAGGCTTTGGGTAAAGAAGCTGCTGCTAAAGCCATTAACGAAGCTAAAGTCAGTGTGGCTGAGCAAGAAAAAATTGGTGAAATAGGTAAGGCACTAGCCGACCGTGAAAAAGATACTCAAATCGCCGAAACCAATCGAGATCGTGATGTCAAGATTGCCATCACACAAAAAGACGAAGCCATTGGTCGCGCTGAGGCTGAACGTGATACACGCGTGAAAACATCTGCAGCCAATGCGATAGCAGTGTCAGGTGAAAACGAAGCTAGAATCGCCATTGCCAAATCTGAGGCACTACGAAGAGAACGTGAAGCTGAAGCTTCTCGTACCGCTGTGGCTGCTGAAAACATTCAACAAGCAGGTGCTTTAGAAGAATCCTATTTAGCTGAACAAAAGGCTGAATCTGCCAGAGCAGAGCGCGATCGCGCAGCCCAACTGGCTAGCATCGTGGTGCCTTCTGAAATCGCCAAGCAAAAAATGATTATTGAGGCAGAAGCAAAAGCTGAAAACGTCCGAAAACAAGCAGAAGCTGAAGCTGATGCTATCTATATGAAGATGGAAGCCGAAGCAAAAGGCTTACATGAGATTTTGACCAAGCAGGCCGCTGGGTACAAAGAAGTCGTGGCTGCAGCAGGTGGTGATCCGACTGAGGCATTTAGGTTATTGCTCATCGAGAAGCTACCTGAATTAGTACGTACCCAGGTAGAAGCAGTCAAAAATATTAAGATCGACAAAGTTACCGTTTGGGACGGCGGCAACAACGCCAATGGCAATGGCTCAACGGCTAACTTTGTGGCAGGCATGATGAAATCAGTCCCGCCATTGAACGACCTATTCAACATGGCTGGTTTGGATTTGCCGGATTATCTCAAGAGCAATAAACCTGAAAAGAAAGAGTTAGAGCTGCCTAACCAAGCTTCGTTGGAATAAGAACGGATTACTTAGATGCCGCAAGAGGCAAGGCGACTGAACTAGAGCCACTAGCAGCGCCCTGCCCTGCAGCGGGCCTCGACCAAAAGGCAACTCCGTTAGTTCCAATTTCAAGATTATCTATGTCTGTATCTGGATTGGGCACAGTAATCACTAGATTTACGCGCTGCTCAAGCGGCCCAATAGCAGCAAAACCCAAAGTAGAGTTCGACGGATTCACGAAGCTAGCTCGACGCCGCTGGGCATCTCCGCCACCCGTAACCTGGATCAAAAATTCTTCTTGGCCCGACTCTCCAGAACTTACTTCAAACCTATACTCCACTGCAGAATTACGCTGATTGAAGATTTGAATACGAGCCTGCTCACCTCTTAAAACAGTAATCGTTCCTGTTACCCCAATAACCCTTACTCGGATGCTGACAGTTGTATCAAACTCAACAAAGTGCCCAACCATTTGATGAGGTTCAATATTTAAATTAACTTGAACCGCTAAAGAAAACGGAACATAAGCAACCAAAGCAAATAAAAAAGTCCTGCAAATCATAAACAATTAAACATCTGACTATATTATTTTATTTCAATTTTCAATACGGGCCATATTAGCTCAAAGCCTCTATTACTTGCTCGTCAGTCACCTGATCGAACTCAGCATAAAATTGCCCAACAGCTTGAAATAACTCTGGCTCTGAAAGGCAAATGATTTCATCAGCCATCGCTCGGATCTCACTCACACTCTCAGACGACCCAACTGGCGATGCCACTATAATTTTTGCTGGGTTTTCAGCTCGAATTGACTGAACAGCCGCTTTGACAGTCCAACCTGTTGCGATGCCGTCGTCCACAATAATCACAATTCGATTAGTGGCTGAAATTCGTGACCGCACAGCTGTATAAGATTTTCTGCGTTCCTGAAGAGTCTTGAGCTGAGCTTCAGCTTCGGCCTGATCATACTCACCTGCTTCAGCATATATATGACCTTGCTCATCAATGGCCCCAACAGCGTATTCTGGATTCTCTGGATGCCCCAATTTGTGAACTAAAACGACATCGATATCTGCTTGCAAGCTATCAGCAATATGGCGGGCCATGGGCACTGCTCCACGCGGGATGCCTAGAACAAGAGCATTTTGGCCAGCATAAGATTTAAGCTGTTTGGCAAGCATTTTTGCGGCTTCAAGGCGGTTTTGGAAAATCATGCTCTCAGCTTAACTCATCTGAATTCTATACATGGCAGCTAAATTGGTATATACTGGAGTATCATTAAAGAATTGATGCGGGAGTGGTTATTAAAAAAACTCTAAACCATCTTTTCAGCTCTAACTCGATCGTCAAACTCTTCAGCTGTCATCAAGTTCATCGCAAGTACAGCTTCTTTAAGCGTTGTGCCTTCGGCATGGGCTTTTTTGGCAACTTTGGCTGCTTGGTCATAGCCAATATAAGGCGTCAAAGCGGTCACCAGCATCAAAGAGCGATTTTTGAATTCAGCAATGCGATCTAAATTCGGCTTCATGCCAGCCAAGCAATTAGACTCAAAGCTCACACAAGTATCTGATAATAATTTTATCGACTGCAGCACATTAAAAATTATCACAGGTTTAAAAACATTGAGTTCAAAGTTGCCCTGGCTGCCGGCTGTCATCACAGCCATATTGTTACCCATGACTTGACAGCACACCATGGTCATCGCTTCAGACTGCGTTGGGTTTACTTTGCCTGGCATAATGGACGAGCCTGGCTCGTTCTCAGGGATCTCGATTTCGCCTAAGCCACCTCGAGGGCCGCTGGCCATCCAGCGAACATCGTTGGCCATCTTCATAAATGCGCATGCCAAAGTGCTTAACAAACCAGATAGCGAAACCAAAGCATCATGCGCAGCCATGGCTGCAAACTTATTAGGCGCCGTCACAAACGCGTAGCCTGTGACTTTTTTTAGACGCTCAGCGATTTTTTTGGCATATTCTGGGTGAGCGTTTAAACCCGTTCCAACGGCTGTACCGCCGGCTGCGAGTTCACAAATCTGCGGGCTAAAATCTCTAATGGCCTTCTCGGCTGCCTCGACTTGAGCCAACCAGCCACCAATTTCTTGGCCTAAAGTCACAGGCGTTGCATCTTGCAAGTGCGTTCGGCCCATTTTAACGACGTCTTTATATTCTTTGGCTTTCTTCTCAAGCGTATGATTAAGTCGCTTAAGCGCTGGAAACAGCTGTTCATGCAAGGCTAAAACACTTGCCACATGCATGGCCGTTGGGAAACTATCGTTGGTACTTTGGCCTTTATTCACGTGGTCATTCGGATGCACTGGCTTCTTGCTGCCACGCTCACCGCCAGCTATCTCGATTGCTCGATTAGATATAACCTCGTTTAAATTCATATTCGTTTGAGTACCCGAGCCAGTTTGCCAAACAGCTAATGGGAATTGGTCTACATGCTTGCCATCACAGATTTCTTGGGCTGCTTTTTGAACGAGATCAGCAATCTCGGGCGATATCTGCCCAAGCTCGCTGTTAACATAGGCTGCTGCTTGCTTTACAAGCGCATAGGCCTTGATGAATTCGGGCGGCATTTTTTCTGAGCCAATTTTGAAATTTTGCATGCTTCGTTGGGTTTGAGCACCCCAATAAGCCTCACTTGGGACTTTAATTTCGCCAAAGCTATCTGTTTCAACGCGTGTACTCATGCTAGGCTTTCTAGCACTATGATTAAAGAAGTTGAACTCAAATATCGCTTACCCAACAAAAGCAGCTATGAACATTTTTTGAGCAGCTTCAAGGGCAAGCATGTTGTTGAGAACCAAACTAACTATTTTTTCGACACGCCTGACTTAAAACTTAAAAAAGAGCATATTTTTGTGCGACTTCGTAAAGTGGGCAATACTCATATAATTACCTGCAAGGCGAAACCTCTGGGTGGGAATTGTCATCCCGGCCTTGAGCCGGGATCCAGCACAAACTTAATCTCCATTCACGACGAGTGGGAACATTATGTCGACACCGAAGTCGCCAACACGTTTTTACATGTAAAGCTAGATGCTACTGATTATTTACGTGCCTGGTTTCAAAAAGAGTCTGCTGAACAAGAAAAAACAAGGCTATCTTTGTTAAAGCGCATTCAAGCCATTACAACAGAACCTCTAGGCTTAGTCGGTTCTTTTACAAACACTCGAACTCGAATCCCCTACAAAATTGGTAAGCATAAACTAGACTTTGAAGTCGATGCGACAAACTTTGGCAATAAACGAGTCGATTATGAAGTAGAGCTTGAGCTACCCAAAACACTTGACCCAAAACAAGCCCAATCTGAATTAAGCAAGCTGTTTGAAACCCTTAAGCTTGAAACAAGTAAATCTACCGGGAAAGCTGAACGGTTTTTTGCTTTAAGTCTTAATCAACCAGTTGCTTGAGTGCAAATACTCATAGGGAATAAAGCTAACGCTTTCGATTGTTATTCGAAACGTTGAGATATATTATAAAACCACTTCGTATCGTACTATTTTGCATTCTTCCACTCATTTACAC
>JAESQZ010000252.1 GCA_016764955.1 Deltaproteobacteria bacterium
CGAGCACACTGCATCACGCCTCATCAAAATGCCCTGAGAGCTAAGTCTGCGCCATGAGGATGGTGAATGCAGCTAAATAGTTAACTTCGAAAAATCTGCCACCCAAGCTGCTTTTTGTTGGACTTCAGCGAGCAGGCTGAGTCTGGCGTTTCGCAAGTTTGGGTCATCTGCCATGACCATGACATCATCAAAAAAGCTATCCAAAAGAGGCTTCAGGTTGCCTAACTGATCAAGCATTTTGGTGTAGTTTTCACTAGCGGGCACAGCCTGGACGGCTTTAAGCAAAGCTTGTTCACTGGGTTCTTTTAAGAAAGCAAAATCGCCTTGAGTAAAACCATCGGCCTTAGAGACAATATTATGGACTCTTTTGAAGACAGCTGAGACTGCTGAGTAATCAAATTGCTCAAGTGCTTGGATTCGGGCTTTCCACTGGCACAGGTCATAATTTGCTGCTTTTTGAGTGGCGTCTACGACCAAAACTGGGTGTTTTTCTAAGAAAACACCGCGGGTTCGGGTCATCACGAAGTCCAAGATATCTTGGTTTTCAATAAGCTCAGCCCAGTTTAGATCAAGTTGGTGATCCAGAACGATATGCGTGAGGCCAATTGCCGCACGTCTGAGGCCATAAGGGTCTGAGCTGCCTTTGGGGAGCTTGCGACGGTGCAAAGTGGTGAGTTTATCAGCCATGCTTAAGATGGCACCAAGCTGGGATTTAGGCGTCTGATCGCCTGAAAGTCGCGGCCAGTATTGCTCTTTGATGGCTTCGCAGACTTCTGGTTTTTCGCCTGATTTTTCTGCGTAATGAGCGCCTATGACACCTTGGAGTTCTGGGAATTCACTAATAACGCCAGTGTTTAAGTCGGCTTTGGCTAAATAGACGGCGCGCTCTAAGTCATCCTGGACCCCGGCTCGGAGGCCGGGGTGACAAGCACTAAGTTTATGTGCCCAGCTTAAGAGCATCTCGGGTGCTTCGGTCACATAATCAGCCAATGGCTTTTTAAGATCTTCTTGGTAGTAAAACGCGCCATCTTCAAAGCGGGCTTTTAAGACTCGAGCGTTTCCAGCAGCTAATGCTTCTGGGTCTTTAGGTTTTGAGCCGGCAACGCAAACAAAATACGGCATTAGGTTGCTGTTGGCATCCAAAATAGCAAAATATCTTTGATGCTCGCGCATGACAGAAATCAAGATTTCTTGTGGGATATCCAAATATTTTGCATCAAAATGCCCTAAAATTGGCCAAGGGTACTCTACAAGATTAGCCACTTCGGCAAGTAGTTTAGGATCTTGACGCCACTGGCCACCAACAGACTGCGCGAGTGCTTGCGTTTGCTCCAAGATTATTTGCTGGCGCTCGCTTAGGTCAGGCATCACATAGTGTTTTTGAAGAAACTTAAAGTAGTTTCTATCGGATACTTTTTCGAATTGAGGTGCCATGAAGCGATGCCCACAGCTGTTATGGCCGCTTTGAATGCCAGCGATTTCAAAGTGAACCGCTTTGTTATCTAAGAGGCACAAAATCCAGCGAATAGGCCTTGAAAAGCGAGTCTTAGAAGTGTCCCAGCGCATAGATTTTGGGAAAGGGATCTCTTTAATGAGCTTAGGCAGCAAGTTTTCTAAGATCTCATGAGTTGGCTTGCCGGCCTGGTGCAGCTGGGCAGCTAGGACTTTGCCTTTAGGGGTTTCTTTGGCGTAAGCGTCTTTCGGGTTGATGTTTCTGGATTTTAAGAAGCCCTGGCCAGCTTTGCTTAAAGAGCCATCTTCGTTAAAAGCAATTTGGGCTTTTGGGCCTAGAACTTCTGAATCTAAATCGGGCTGTTTTTGGGGTAAGTCTTCGGCTAGTAAAATAATACGCCTTGGAGTGCCTAAAGATTTTATATTCTCAGCGCTTAGTCTAAAATCTTTAAGCTCTGCTTGAAGCTGTTTTGGCAAAAATTGAATGGCTGCATCAAGATGAGAGGCCGGGAGCTCTTCACAGCCTACTTCTAATAAGAGCTTCATGGTGCCTGCTCCTTTTTCAGCATGGGGAAGCCAAGCTCCCTGCGGGACTCTACATAAGCATCAGCGCATGCTTTAAACATATTTCTGACTTTTCCTATGTATAAAGGCCTGTCAGTTGCTTGAATAACCCCAGACCTTCGATATGCCAGCCCTGTCCACGCGCCGCATGTATATAAAGAATACACAAGGCAACGGGCAGGCCTTTTCGGGTATCAATCACCGACATCAGATTGGCATTCTGCAAATCCTCATAATATTCCTCATTACCGGTATAGTCGTGATTTCCATTCAGAACCCCAACCAGGGCTTGGGCCCGGTCCATAGCCGAGTCCGACTGCATATTCTGTCCCTGTAAATCAAGATTCAGAATTTTCAGATGATGTTCGTATTTCTGGAAAGAAACCCCGGGCCGATCAAGAGAGGCCAGAATAAGCGCCGTCAGGCCAATGTCGGCCAAGGCACCATCGCCCTCACCCACCGCCGTTAAATGCGCAATATAGTCATCACTCGCTTCAATCAATTTTCACGTTCCTTTGCCATGCATCCTTTACATGGGTTGGCAGGGACCAGGGTTCAACCGCCATCAGGTCAAAGCGGTAGTAAAATTCCTGTGAACGGTCATCTTTACCATAAACATAGCGGACAAGATACCATTCTGCCGCCCTGATGATGCGGTTTCTCTGGTGCCAGGATACGGCATGCATGGCCTCCTGACGGGTCTTGCGCGCCTTGACCTCGATGAAACAGATCACCCGACCCTTCTGGGCAATCAGGTCAACTTCACCGACTTTACATTTAAACCGCCGCGCCAGAATCCGGTAACCTTTCAGGACCAGCAGCAGAATCGACAACCATTCCGCCCCCTGCCCCCAGCGGTAGGCTTTTTGTTTTTTTATCCGGGCGGGACCGGTCATTTGCGACCTGACAGTTCCAGCGCCCGCGCGTAAACCTGCTTGCGCTTAAGACCGGTGGTAAAGGTAACCGAGGCCACAGCCTCTTTCACCGACAGTTTCTCCAGCGCCTCTTTCAAGGCCAAATCCAACTGATCTTCCGTAACCTCTGTTTCCTGGGGCGGCCCGACAATAATCACGATCTCGCCCTTGGGCCGGTC
>JAESQZ010000253.1 GCA_016764955.1 Deltaproteobacteria bacterium
AGCTCGCAACACCCTCGGGCTTAATACGACTCACTCGGTCTGAAAAAACCTTGCTATTCATAGTAGAGCCTTTGCTCAAGACTTCATCAAAAGTCATGACTTGCTCTGAACCCACAATATCGTCTGGATCCATCAAAATGACTTTTTTCAAGTTTGGCAATTTACTTAGGATTGGTTTTATTTGCTCACGGTAACGCTTACCATTTTCCACAACAACAAATGGTGCTTCACAGTGCCCCAGCACATAAGCCACTTCCTCTGGCGAGCATGAGCTATAAATTCCCGCACAGGATCCATGGCTTGCTTGCGCTGCCATCGCTGCCCATAACCACTCTGGCCTATTGTAACTTAAGATAGCAAGAGCGTCCCCCTCTCGAAACCCCATCGAGATGAGTCCCTTGGCAAAAGACTCTACTTTTTGGCCAACCTGCGCCCACGTGTAGGCGGTATAAACCCCCTCTTTTTTGACGTGATACGCTGGCTTATTACCTTCGGTTTCAACTCTCTTTAGGAAACGCTCGACGCAAGTATCGTGATTCATATCGAGTTATATCGATATGAATTCGAATTTGGTGTTTTCTAGGTATATAAACCTGTTTTTTGAATATAATCCCGGACTTTGAGGTCAAGATTCGAAAAGTCTTGACGAGGAACCACAGATCGAATCGTGGTGCTTTTGGCTTGAGGCAAAAGTGTTTTACGATCAACAATAACAAGCTCTGCTATTTCTCGGATTTTCTCGTGACCTTCCCACTTGTCAAAGTCAGCCATCAAGTCACTGCCCATTACAAAATAAAGTTTAAGATCAGGCCGTGCTTCTTGAATCGCTTCCAAGGTCTGAACGGTATAGTTAGGCTTCGGTAAATCTCTTTCAAGATCAAGAACTTGAACAGATCTTAAATGCGAAAAAGCATATTCACACATCTTCAGGCGATGCTCAAAAGGACTCAACGGCTTATTAAAAGCATGGCTTGCACAAGGAACAATCCAGACTTCTCCAATGGGCGTCGTCGACAAAGCCGCTAAAGCCAGCATTTGATGCCCTAGATGTGGCGGGTCAAAACTGCCCCCTAAAATGCCAATTGAAGCACCTTGAGGCGAATTAGGTAGATTGAGTTCGCTGACTTTTGACATACTTTTTGATCTCTTCCAAAGAAGGCAACTTATACAAGAGTCGGCCCGATTGGAAAATAGGCTCTAGAAAATGATTTTGGCTTGGAAGCATACCAGGCAAAGTAGACTTAAAAATATCATTCGAAGTTTTATGGCAATCGCGCCACTCGCCGTCGACATCCTGAATACGGGCAAGCTTGTAAACGCCTCCAAGCGCAGGCTCATCAAAGGCTGTGACCAGCCTGGTTCCCACTCCCCAAGTGTTAATCGAAGCATTTTTAGATTTAAGCTCTGCTATTTTATACTCATCCAGATCGCCGCTGGCCATAATTTTAACGTTTTGAAGACCTGCTTGATCTAACTCCTGTCTCGCACGCATGCTCAGGGATGCCAAGTCTCCGGAGTCTAGCCGAATACCACGCAGTCTTTTCCCTAACTTAATTGCATTTTGAAGTCCCCTAAGCGTGTCATACGTATCAATAGCAAGCACACAAGATTCCGGATAAACTGAAGCATAAGCCTCAAAAGCCGCTTCTTCTGATGGGAAAGACATTACCCAAGCATGCGACATCGTTCCGCATGTTGGTATCCCATAAATTTTTGCTGCCTCAAGATTGGAGGTTGCCTCGACACCACCAACATAAGCCGCTCGGCTGGCAGATAATGCACCATCAAAACCCTGAGCTCGCCTCAGCCCGAATTCTACAACAGAATCACCCCGTGCCGCTTCACATATACGCTTGGCCTTGGTCGCAACAAGCGTTTGAAAGTTAAAGATATTTAAGAGGGGCGTCTCAAGGATTTGGCACTCAACAATTGAAGCCGTTATTTGAACAAAGGGCTCTTTTGGGTGTATCCAAGAGCCCTCAACAACCGCCTTCATGCTCCCGCTAAAGCGAAGCTCTCGCAGATAATCAATAAAAGCATCTTCAAACTGATGAAGACCGCTAAGATGCTCGAGATCCTCTTTGGAAAACCTAAAGCTTTCTAAAAATTCTGTGACCACTCCCAAACCACACGCAAATGCGCCCGAACCCTCAAAGGGCGGTTTCCGATAAAAAAGCTGGAAAGAGGCTTGTCGCTCGTGAATTCCTTGCTTCCATCTAGCATATGCCATGGTGATTTGGTAAAAATCAGTATTCATTTTTAAGTCAGCTCACATATTTCGGCGATAAGCGCCGCCCGCCCCATAAAGCGTTTGGCTAATATCACCCAAGCTACAATATCCACAATGCTCCATCAGTGTCTCAAAGAGGTTATTACCTGATAAAGCTGCCGTTTGGATTTCATGAAGAGCCTTTTCTCGCTCTTTTTCAAATTTAGATTGAAGCCATTTAACTTGGCTAACCTGAGAATCTTTCTCAAAACCCGTGGAGCGAATTAATTCTTGTTTTTGATGATCACTTGGCTCGAGCGGCAAGAAAGTATTAACACCAATAATAGGCAACTCGCCTGAGTGTTTCTTGTGCTCATACTCAAGGCTCTCTTCTTGAATTTTGTTACGCTGATACATTGTTTCCATAGCGCCTAACACGCCGCCTCTTGTATCCAGTGCTTCAAAGGCTTTCAAAACTGCCTCTTCAACTTGGTCTGTTAATTGCTCGATAAAGAAGCTGCCCTGCAAAGAGTTTTCGTTCTTAGTTAAGCCCAGCTCACGATTAATAATTAGTTGAATAGCCAAAGCCCTGCGAACAGACTCTTCCGTCGGCGTCGTAATCGCTTCATCGTAAGCATTTGTATGCAGCGAGTTGCAGTTATCATTAATAGCATAAAGCGCCTGCAGTGTTGTTCGAATATCGTTAAAAGCTATCTCTTGAGCATGCAGCGACCGCCCAGAAGTCTGAATATGATATTTAAGCTTTTGACTTCGTTCATCCGCGCCATAAATATACTTCATGGCAATGGCCCAAATGCGCCTAGCAACACGGCCAATCACAGCATACTCCGGGTCAAGGCCATTGGAGAAAAAGAAGCTTAAGTTCGGCGCAAAGGCGTTTATATCAAGGCCTCTTGATCTATAATATTCGACGAGCGTGAAGCCGTTAGCCAAAGTAAAAGCCAGTTGTGTAATTGGATTCGCGCCAGCCTCGGCAATATGATAGCCACTAATGCTCACACTATAAAAATTACGCACCTGGTTTTGCGTGAAGTACTCTTGCACGTCGCCCATCATTCGCATGGCAAATTCAGTCGAGAAAATGCAAGTGTTTTGGGCTTGGTCTTCTTTTAAAATATCGGCCTGAACAGTGCCTCTAATTTTGCGCAAGACATCTTGTTTAACTTGATCATAAAACGCAGACTCCAAAATATCTTTAGCCGAAACCCCTAAAAAACCAAGTCCAATGCCGTCGTGCCCTTCAGGCAATTCATCTGCTCGATAGGTTGGTTGCTTGACACCTCGCTTTTTGAAAAAAGCATCAATCTTTTTTTGAGCATTTTCCCATTGTCCATCTTGCTTTAATAAACGCTCGCAAGTCGAATCAATGGCTGCGTTCATAAAGTAAGCCAAAATAATTGGCGCAGGTCCATTAATGGTCATGGACACAGAAGTGCTCGGCGCTAGCAAATCAAAACCAGAATAAAGCCTTTTGGCATCATCTAAAGAGCAAACTGACACACCAGCGTTCCCGATTTTTCCGTAAATATCAGGCCGCTCATCAGGGTTCGCGCCATAAAGCGTTACAGAGTCAAAAGCCGTCGATAAGCGGTGCGCACTTTGGCCTTTGCATAAAAAATGAAAACGTTTATTGGTTCTCTCGGCAAAGCCTTCACCCGCAAATAATCTAGTGGGGTCTTCACTTTGGCGTTTAAACGGAAAAACCCCTGCCGTGTATGGAAAATAGCCAGGCAAATTCTCCAACTTAGCGAATCTATATAACTCAGAAGCGCTCTTATACCGAGGAACAGCTACTTTTGAAATTTCAAGATGACTGAGTGACTCAGTATGATTTTTAACCTCTATCGACTTGCCACGTATTTGATAGCTTTGTTCAGGCTCCTGATAATTCTCGGCGAGCGTTCTAAATTGCTCAACAGCTTCCTGAACCTCTGGATTATCAGAGGCTTGAGTTAGTTTATCAACTTGAGCATGATAATCTCGAATCTCGTTGCAAATATCACCAAGATAATTCGCCTTATTATTGGGGATCAAGCTTCTGCTGCTTGAATCACCTTCAGGAAGTTTGGTTCCAAATATAGCGTTAAATAATCGATTGGTACCCGGATCGGCAAAATGATGCGCACAAGTTCCAAACACTGGCATCTCATCTGGTGAGCGATCAAACTGGCCGCGATTTCGTTGATAAGCTTTGCGAACGTCTCGCAATGCATCTAGCGCCCCGCGTTTATCAAACTTGTTGATCACAACATAGTCAGCAAAATCGAGCATATCGATTTTTTCAAGCTGAGAAGACGCGCCGTATTCTGGCGTCATCACATAAATCGACTTTTCAACGAGCTCTATGATTTCACTGTCGCTTTGGCCAATGCCGGCTGTTTCTAAAATCACTAAGTCAAAGCCGCTTGCTTGCATCAAATCCAAAACTGGCTTCGCGGCTACGTGTGTCGCTAAATTCGCTCGGCGAGTCGCCATTGAGCGTACAAAAACTCTTGGATCAGAGGCTGAGTTAATGCGAATGCGATCACCCAACAAAGCACCACCTGTGCGCTTGCGGGTTGGATCGATGGTTAAGACAGCGACTTTGTTTTCAGGGAACTCTCGCAAGTAGCGCAAGAGAAGTTCGTCTATGAGAGAACTTTTACCGGCTCCACCAGTGCCGGTGATGCCGAGCACTTTATTGTCATTCTGGCGGAGGCCAGAATCTAGACCCTGGCCTTCGCCAGGGTGACTGTCAGCCTCGATCTTCGAAATCTCCCTAGCCAAAAGCCCATATGAATTTTTAGTCGACTTCACTTTCGCTGGCTTGCTGGCCACTTCGATCATATGTCGAATCATGCCGACAAGGCCCATTTTCAGCCCATCGTCAGGCGAAAAGATTTTAGAAACGCCTTTTTTTTCTAATAGCTTAATTTCGCCAGGCGCAATGACGCCACCGCCGCCGCCAAAAACTTTTATATGATTCGCGTCATATTTCTTGAGCAGCTCTATAATATAAGTGAAATACTCAACATGCCCGCCCTGATAACTTGAAATCGCTATACCCTGAGCATCTTCTTGCACAGCTGCCTGCACAACTTCTTGAGCACTTCGGTTGTGCCCAAGGTGAATAACTTCGGCACCTTCACTTTGTAAAATTCGCCGAATGATGTGGATTGCTGCATCATGACCGTCAAACAACGAAGTCGCGGTAATAAAGCGGATTTTACTCACAGGTTATCCAAATATTTCGCTCGCTTTTTACTAATCGTTGCCACCAGTTTTTGTACGGTAACAATGTCGTCCGAATAAACCCTGTCAACAATCTTTGAATCTGCCAGCAAATGCAGCGCCTCGTCGATAGCGCCGGCTGAAGAAGCTGACTCCTTGTTTGGAAATAAGGCCTCCCAAACTTCATATTTAGCCAAAGGCTCCATATGTGACTTCATGAAACGGTTAAAGTCAGAACCTGGCCTTAGGTCAATCCGCTGGCTACCGCCATAACGCTGAGTTCTGTGCTGGGTGTAGTAAAGCTCGCAAAGGCTGTAAGCAGCTTCTTCGCGCCAGTCTAATTCAACCTGCTTACCCGCTGATTTCCGAGTTGCTTCTTCAGTCTCGATTAATTTTTTCCAATCAATCATGGCGAAAACCCTAGCACATCTTGAATGCTATACAAACCAGGCTTCTGCCCACCTAAAAAGGCAGCAGCGCTTAGCGCGCCTTCTGCAAAGACTTTCCGATCCAACGCCTCATGTTTTAAAGAAACCCGCTCAAAAGCGCTTTGGAAGATTACTTCATGAACCCCAACCACTTCACCTTCGCGAGAACTTGAAATATTACAGGGCCGCGCGGCAGCCGTTTGTAGACTAAGAGCGGTCCCGCTCGGGGCATCTTTCTTGTGCCGATGATGCGTATCTTGAATCGAAATTGGGAACCGAGGCAGAAGCTTTGAGGCAATCCGGGTTAACTCAATCAATAGATTCGCACCCAAAGACGTGTTTGAGGCCCATAAGACGGCTATTTTCTGAGCGGCTTCTTTTAAACTTTCATGCTGCCGCTGGCTCAAACCTGTGGTGCCACACAAAAAGGCACTGCCATGTTGAAGCGCTAGAGACAAATTCGTATCAAAGGCCTGCGGAGCCGTAAAATCAATAACAACCTGCGAATTTTCCGGAGTGCTTTCCAGTTGGAGCTCTGGATGGATATCCAGCAAGGCCCGAATGGAGGAACTCATCCTTCCTTCAGAGCCACAAACAAAAACTTTCATATGTATTAGGCCTTAAGATGCCGCTTTCCAGAAATCAAGCCTTGACTTACACCTCTGGCTCTGATTGATAGTAAAAGCGCGCATTCCGCAGTAGCTCAGTTGGTAGAGCAGGTGACTGTTAATCACCGGGTCGGCGGTTCGAGCCCGTCCTGCGGAGCCATTTCAAAAGACCTCTCCCCTAGCCCCTCTCCACCAAGTGGATAGGGGAAGCAATTTGCAACAAGAATAAACCTTAAGCCCGCTTTGTTAAACCCACATGCGGCTTTTGGCCTTTATTACTCTACTCGCACTCTCCACGTCTGCCTTCTCAAGCAACTCAACCCGCCCAGTGTATTGCTACGTGGCAGATGCGTCGAGTCAGATTGTAGATGAATTGGGAATGCCTGTTGTAGCTGCCTGGGTCACCCTCAGCGCCATAAGCATGGTCCTGCCCTTTATCGCCAAAATTGTGGCCACTGTTTATTTATCGAAGCTGGTTGCCGGCAGAATTAATGCTGCCCGTGCTGCGCCTGATGGTGAAACACATTATGTCCAAATCAACGCGGATGACGATGATAATTCAATCACGGTAGCTGGGTTTACTTTAGTTCAACGAATTCTTCTAGAGCTTGCCGAGTATTATGCTCCCGGCGTAATAGAGTCAGAGTTACGACACAATTATCAGCTTGGTCACTCTGGTAACCCCAACATACTCACAGGCGTACAGGCGCAAGCTATACCAGCCACAACAAGTGCAAATGCCCGAGATATTATCGGCGTGTTCATAGCCATTATTGGCACGCTTGCTTATGTGACGCAGCAATATACCAAGGGGCTTTGTGATTATGAGATGCAGGGGAATTGAGGGCGCCTGTTGTCATCCCGGCCTTGAGCCGGGATCTAGCAAAAACTCCTGCTAATCAAATAAAACCAGGCGCATAATACTGGACCCCGGCTCAAGGCCGGG
>JAESQZ010000027.1 GCA_016764955.1 Deltaproteobacteria bacterium
CCAAATAAGTCGTCACAAATTGGTCACCATTGGCGGTGTTAATCTTCAAAATGCCAGAGAATTACGTGAAGCAGGTGCAGATGGTCTTGCTGTTGTCAGTGCCATTTGCCGTTCCAAACACCCTTATGAAGCTGCAAAGGGGCTTTTAGCATGAATCGAATTTTAACCATTGCAGGCTCTGACTCAGGCGGCGGCGCAGGAATTCAAGCGGATATTAAAACAGCCTCTTCTCTTGGCTGTTACTCAACTTCAGCCATTACTGCACTTACAGCCCAAAATACTCGGGGTGTTTACGATGTTTTTCCGGTGTCACCCCAATTTGTTGTCGAACAAATTGAGCGAATCCTAGACGACATTGGTACAGATGCCATTAAGATTGGCATGCTGCATAGTGCTGAGATTATTGAAGCAGTCGCAAGATGTTTAAGGCGATTTGAAGGCATTCCCATTGTGCTTGATCCTGTCATGGTGTCTCAATCTGGCAATCCCTTGCTAGAAAGTGACGCTGTCTGGGCATTGAGAGAGTATCTTTTCCCTCAATGCACGCTTATCACCCCTAATCTTCATGAAGCTCGTGAGTTAGTTGGCGATCGAAGTCCAGAAGAAAGTGCCAAGTTAATTTTATCCATGGGGCCAAAGGCTGTGTTATTGAAAGGCGGCCACGGCAATCCAAGCACCCACCCACAAGCGACTGATTATCTCGTGGAAGAACATCGGTCAGCCTACTTTTCAGCACCTTGGATCGAAACCAAAAATACCCACGGAACTGGCTGCACATTGTCAGCTGCAATTGCTGTTTATCTTGCACAAGACTATGAGCTATTTGAAGCTGTTAGTCATGGGAAGAAATATTTAAATCAAGCTCTTCAAAAGGGTTCTAAAATGGAAATCGGCCAAGGCTCTGGACCCTTATGCCATCACTGGAGAATATTATGCGAATCTTAAAGACTGTCATGCCAGCGAAGGCCCCCGAATTGTCATGCCAGCGTAGGCTGGCATCCAGTCCAATGTTCAGACCTATACTGGATGCCAGCCTGCGCTGGCATGACAAGTGGTTCTGCCTTTTCTTACTCTTTAGCTTTAATCTCTTTGCTGCCCAAATTTCTTTCATGGACGAGGTCAATCGACGTTCGCATAATTTAATGCAACAAATCTACACCAATGATTTTGTTGTAGAGCTTAAAAATGGCACTTTGCCGCAAGTAAAATTTGGTTATTTTAAGAACCAAGACAAAATTTACACCTATCGCTACAGCAAAATTCTAGCTGAACTCTCAAACAAATCACCCAATATAAATATCAAGAATTTTCTTATGAAAGGTGCTTATGATTCAAGCCAAGAATGGCAAGGTCCCTTACCTAGCAATCTAGCACAGTGTCCAGATTGCTCAGCCTACTCAAACTTCGAACAAACCAGTGTCGAAGATTCATTTAAAAAGGGCCTCGCCGCAATTGCCCCTTGCTATATCGTTTACTGGGACGTTGCGCAGCGATTGGCTCAAGGCGTATCCAAAACTAACCCTTACTACGCTTGGATTGAGCGTTATGCAAATCCACACTACAAAGGAGAAGTCGAGCATCTAGAACAACTTCTCAATGAAATAGCACTTGCTTCAAGCTACGAAGAACGTGAAGATATGATTCAATTCTATCTACGTTCAGTTCGTTATGAATATCTATTTTGGATGAGCGCTTACAATATGGCCACCTGGGAAACAACTAAAAATGTCCAATAGCAAACTCTATCAAAAAGCCTGTGAATTCATGCCTGGCGGCGTTAATAGCCCTGCCCGTGCTTTCGGTGGCGTAGGCGGTGAGCCTGTGTTTATCAAGCGCGGTGAAGGTTGCCGCATGTTCGACAGCGATAATAAATCTTATATTGATTATGTGTTGTCATGGGGGCCCCTAGTCTTAGGCCATGCGCATCCACATGTTGTCGATGCTATTCATGAAACAGCTCAAAATGGCACGAGCTTTGGAGCTCCAACAGAACTTGAAACTCAACTCGCTGAGCTCTTAGTCTCCCAATTCAAATCAATAGACATGATTCGATTTGTAAATAGCGGCACTGAAGCGACGATGAGTGCGCTTAGATTAGCAAGAGCTCATACAGGCCGAGCCAAAATTATTAAGTTCGCCGGCAACTATCATGGGCATGCTGATATGCTACTGGCTCAAGCTGGCAGCAGTTTGGCAACGCTTTCTCAAAGCGCTTCAGCTGGTGTTAGTGAAAATGCTGTCGCGGATACTTTAATAGCGCCTTATAACAATCTAGAAGCTGTTAAAAATTTATTCGAAAATAACAGGCAACAAATCGCAGGCATTATTGTCGAACCAATCGCCGGCAATATGGGTTTGGTTTTACCAGAATCCGAGTTCTTGCCTGGCCTTCGAAAGCTTTGTGATGAGCATGGCGCTTTGTTAATTATTGACGAAGTGATGACAGGCTTTCGCGCTGCCCTGCCCGGCGCGCAAACGCTTTATGATGTTAAGCCAGATATTACCTGCTTGGGCAAAGTAATCGGCGGCGGATTGCCTGTTGCAGCCTATGGCGGCAGGCGTGAGGTCATGCATCAAGTATCCCCTCTAGGCTCGATGTGCCAAGCAGGCACACTCTCTGGCAACCCACTTGGGATGGCATCTGGCTTGGCTACTTTAAAAGGCTGGCTTAGAGAAAACGTTTTTGATAACGCTGCCAAACGAGCCGAGCAGCTGATTTTAGGCATTCGTGAAATTGCACACTCAAAAGGCGTTTTGATTCAAAGTGCTCACGTTGGAACGATGTTCGGCTTTTATTTTCTTAAAGAGCCCGGCCAAGTGAAAAACTTTGCAGACGCTCAAAGATTAGTCGATACTGAACGCTACGCGAAATTCTTCCATGCCATGTTAGATCAGGGCTATTATTTTGCGCCTAGTGCATTTGAAGCTGGCTTTGTGAGTGCAATGCACCAGCCTGAGGATATTGCCAAGACCCTCAAAGCCATTGATAAAGCACTGGCATAAAAAATAGAACCATCTGCTTTTAATCCAATCGAACTGTACTATATACTGTTTTTTATTGTGGGGGGACCAAATGAAAAACGAGAAGAAACGGTTTCTATCATTGACAGGCTTTTTTTTGCCAATGGGCTTTGTGTTTTTGTTTGCTGTGGTCGCAAGTGCTGATTTTGTAAGCATTGCAGCGTACGATGATAGTGAGCTTGACAGCTTATTGTCTACGCGTTTGCGACAACGCACGATCCCTGGTGTGCCCCACATTCACCCCAAGGGCGAGTGGATGCTTGACTACACCTTCAAACAAAGCTTTATGGAAGACTTACAACGTGGTTTCGATAAAGTTGACACTGTCGACTACATGATGGCCCCGGTAAGTATGACCATGCAAATGCACATGTTCATGCTCATGCTATCGCCCACTAGAAAGTTCAATTTGATGGTCAGCATGCCAATCAAGAATATTGAAATGAAAATGAAGTATAAGGCTAGCGGAAAAACAATGACCATGAACTCATCCGGTATAGGCGATTTAAAAATTAGGGCCTTATACGAGTTCTGGGGCACCGATTCACAAACGGTTCTGGCAGGAATAGGGCTCTCAATACCAACCGGAAGCATCGATGTTCATGGTAATAACGACAAACTGTTGGGTTACCCCATGCAGCTCGGTTCAGGCACCGTGGATTTCTTGCCAAGAATCACATACATAGGCCTGCACAACATTTTAGGTTGGGGTGCGCAAATTGATGGAACGATTCGTTTAGGTAAATCGAGTCAAGATTACCATCGTGGGCATCAGGGTTCTTTCGCTAGCTGGCTTTCAGTATCTCCATACGAGTGGCTAACAGCCTTCGTAAAAATAAATGCCGGAACTCGAGGCCAGATCGTTGGAGCAGACAAACGTCTCATGCCAAACATGTCACCAACAACTGATCCCAAGAACAGCGGTGGTTATCTTCTTGGAGGAGACCTTGGCTTTACTTTTAGTGGGCCCACCAACTCTGTTGTCGAGCCTTTCAATATCAGTGTTTCAGCAGGACTACCATTTGTGCAGTACCTAGATGGTGTGCAAC
>JAESQZ010000028.1 GCA_016764955.1 Deltaproteobacteria bacterium
CAGTCTCGATTATTTTCTCGTTCTATGGTATTCATCCAGTCAGAGCTAGCAAATCTTAGATCGATTGGCGATCCACTTAAAAAGTCAACTAATGCTCAGGGCTATATTCGGTATCCGCTTTGCGGATAAATTTTCATCAACGGATTACAGAAATGCAAAAAGTATAGATCATAAACTCTAGATTTTTGCTAGAGTTAATCGTGCACCCCTATTGACTCTCATCCTTGCAAAAGCAATATGAACAAACCTAAATGAACCGTTTTTTTATTTTAGCTCTACTACTTAGCATCGCTACTGCACAAGCTGATCCACTGCCATGTATTGTGATTCACAACGATGGAAATGAAACCAATTTTTTAAACGCCATTGCCAACTTTTCGATCCCAACTTGCAATGATACTGAGCTAAAAAGCCTAAACATTACAAACCCTGACATCATCAACAGACAAATCGTTGAAGAGCCTGACAATTTCTTTATCTTAAGTGGATTTAGAAAATTCACAGGTCGATATCTATTTGGAAACTTAAGCAATCAAAGCTTGGCCCAAAACTTCTCCCAAGAAGTCTTCAAACAAGCAAACCTTGAAGTACCTAGCTTCCCCGCGGAAACAACCAACCCGCTAGGAATGCAAATTGGGTACGCTTCCCTTATCATCCTATCTAGCATTCTACTACATGATGTATATTTAAAACCATTTCGCAACCAATATCCTGCTGGGACTGGCCAGAATCGACACTATTTTTTCGCATTGGCACATGCAATAGCAATACCACTAGGCTTGATACAGTCTACTGTCCCAGCCCTTCTCGCCTACAGGCAAAATCAATTAATTGAAGACAGCAAAAAACGGACCGACTTTAGCCAATTAGCAAAGGCGCAAGAACAACTAACATGGACGTATCTCCTACTTGTTTCGATGCCTTTTGAAATCTTAACCGCTCTATTTATTTTTTGCGAAAGTTTTTACCTTTCAAATCCAGCAGTAGCTGAAATGGGACCTATTCAAACAAAAGGTTTTTGTATTTTAAACCTTGGCATGATCATAACCTGGTTTACCAAAGGAAAGCTCCCAGATGCCGAGCTATATAGCACCCTCATGTGGCTAAACAATATGGCCATGGCACTTCAATGTTTTCTGTGGATCCCTTTTGCTGGGATAGAATTTTGGCTATTTCTTAAGCCTCTTGTTAAGAGGTAACCCCATTGACCAGAAGATCACCATAATAATTAGTGAGCCTCTAAATGAATCGTTTTGTCATTTTGACTCTACTATTGTCTTATCTCGCCATCGCGAAAGCTGAGCCACTGCCATGCATGGTTATTCACAACGACGGAAATGCGACTAATTTTTTAAGCACCATTGCCGACTTTTCAGTCCCAACTTGCAACGATACTGAGCTAAAAAGTCTAAAATAGGTTCCAGGCACACACATCTATACAACTCAATATTTTTCTTTTGGGGAGCCTTTTTTAAAACCTGCCAACATGTGTGTGCCTGGAACCTATTTGGAACCTATTCGAGACTGGTTAGTTAACAAATTTGACACCCAAATTCGAACAATTGATTGGAATAAAGCCCGCTTTGATGTTCAGCCCTTTCTGACTAATGTCAACCAGAAGATGCTGGATGCTTGGAGTCAGGATCTCTTCTTGGCTATGCTCGAAAAACTCCCATAAAGTGGTTAATGTAGAGCCGCCTTTTGAGTAAAATCAACGCAACGGCCGGTAAGCTGGGCGTGTTTTCAAGATGCGATCAATATTATCTAGCAGTGGCTCTTTAAGGGGGGATTTTTTCCGTAAAGCGAAAATGTGGCTTCGAAGCGGATACATAACTGACACATAAACCGAAGGCATGGTTGAATACATGCTAATCAGCCGACCCTTCGGTCAGGATTAAGGAGACTAATTCGGGGCACCCATTTTCCGGAAACCGTTGTTTTTTGACGGTTTCTGGAAAATATGATATTCTGGGTTTTGCAATGAATAAGAAACTTTTAGCAAATCTTTTAGAATCTCCAAAGCCGATAGTAACAGGCGCCCAGTTAACCATTTTGCTAGGCAATACTGCCGATGCTAGACAAAGCATAATCCGACAAGCGATTCGAGAAGGTTTTTTAGTTCGTCTACGCAGAGATTTTTTCCTGATCCAACTCCCAGGCAAAGAGGCACCAGTCGATTCTTTCGAGATTTCTACTCTGCTTTATGGACCTTCCTATGTGAGTTTTGAGTCTGCACTGCAGTTTCACGGGTGGATTCCTGAAGCTGTCTACACGACAACCTGCGCCACTACCAAAAAAGCAAAAAATTTTGACACGCCTTTAGGTCTTTTTGCCTACAAGCACATTCCCATTGAAGCCTTTCACATGGGCCTGACGAAGACTTTTGTTGCCACACCGTGGAAAGCTGTCGCCGATTTAATCTATGTTCAAAAAAGATCTTGGAAATCCATGACCGATTTTTGTGGTGATATGCGCGTCGAAGAAGACAGCATTAAAGAATCAGATTTAGAACTACTCAAATATCTCTCGGAACATTACCCAAACGAATTCACTCAACACTCCCTTAAAAGGTTACTCCAACATGAACACTGATCTCATCATAGATCGCCTAAATGAATACCTGATTACTTCTAAACAAGAAGAAATCAATGCACTCAAAGAAATTTACCAAGAGATTGCACTCGCAGCCTTAGCACGAAGTGATTTTTTTAAAATTGGAGCTTTTCATGGAGGCACCTGTCTACGTATTGTGCACGGGTTACGCCGCTTTTCGGAAGATTTGGATTTTCAACTCATCAAGCCTCAAAAAAATTTTGAATGGCATTCATTTCTAGTCGCCATGAAATTAGAATTTAAGTCGTTTGGGTTAACAATAACCGTGAAGGACAGAAGCAAAGCAGAGGGTGTGATTAAAAAAGCTTTCTTGAAACAAGGCTCCTTCGGACAAATTCTAGAACTTAAGCACCCTGTTCTATCTTCCGACAAACAGAGCATTTTGATCAAGTTAGAAATTGATACGAACCCGCCTGAAGGCTCTAGCTTCGAATCACACTTCCTACAGTACCCGTTTCCTTTTTCTATTACAACGCAAGATCAGCCGAGTTTGTTTGCCGGGAAATTGCATGCCCTTTTGTATCGAGGATACTTAAAAGGTCGCGATTGGTTTGATTTTCTTTGGTATATCTCTAAGAAAACGCCTATCAACTATACTCTTCTTGGCTCAGCATTGGTGCAAACTGACCCAAATTTATCCACCTCACTGCCAATTACACGAGGCTGGTTAGTTAACAAATTTGACACCCAAATTCGAACAATTGATTGGCATAAAGCCCGCTTTGATGTTCAGCCCTTTCTGACTAATGCCAATCAGAAGATGCTGGACGCTTGGAGTCAGGATCTCTTCTTGGCTATGCTCGAAAAACTCCCATGACTCCAAGAACTACTGAAGTGATTGCAGTAAGCCCCTTTAGTAGAAACCAGATTTCGGGCCAACCTCAACGCAACGGCCGGTAAGCTGGGCGTGTTCTCATGCGATGTTCCAAATTTTCTAGCGGTGGCTCTTTCGGGTATGAAACGCCAAAAAGCGTTGAGTCTGGATTATCGACACGCGCGCTATGGGGCTTTCCAGTTTCGCGTTCTTGAATCAAATACAAGTTATCAAACATAAGGCGCCAAAATTTGGTTTGATGCTCGACATGCCGGATTTTGTGGGTTGCCTCGGGGAAAAACTTTTCCCAATCAAAGCTTTCAGGGAAATTATATTTAAAAATTTGCCGGCAATTATCGAGGTGGAATTTGGCGAGGCGGGACAGCGGTTTTTCTTCCACCTGTAAGCTTTCTTTTCCGCGAAGCGGATTCAGAATATAGCCCCGGGCGTTAGCCCGGGGAGATGTTTGACCCACCCCATTCAGTGCCGAAGGCACGGTCGAATGCATATTACTCAGCCGACCCTTCGGGTCTTTAAGGGCTGGAACCACACAATCCCTCGGGCTGACGCCCGGGGCTATATTCACATTTCCGCTTTGCGGAAAAAAATTCTCAAAACGATACACTTTACATCTCTTCTCCCGCTTACCCGTCTCTTTTAAAAACCTGTGCTCTTTAAGTTGTTTAAGTGCTCTGTAAATGCTTCGTCGTGAGCAACCCAATAAATCAGCCAATGTTTGCTGGCGAATTACAAGCACCTGGTTGTCATCCCG
>JAESQZ010000004.1 GCA_016764955.1 Deltaproteobacteria bacterium
AGCTTTACAAACACCACAAGAATTTCTAGAGGAATCTGGTATCCAGATAAGGGCTTCTCAGTCTCATATGTTATGAACCTGGACATTAGTTTGAAAGATTGCGTTTTTCCCCATATTGTCATGCCAGCGAAGGCTGGCATCCACGCTATCTGGCGGCCTATCTTGTGCGATGGGGTGGCTGTTTGAGAGTATCGTGTGCCACTCGGGCTAGCATTTGTTTGCCTGTGCTGGCCTCGACTACAAAAAACAGATGCTCCTTGGTCTTTTTCCTTATCGAGTGGCCTTAATTGCAGAATCGTCGATGTCACCCTCGATAAGGAAAAAGACCAAGGGCATAGCCATATCAAAGCAATACCGCATTGCCCGTCAAAAAGAGACTGAGTGCTATTCCTCTAATTCAAAGCTAAGTTTCATGGAAACTCGGTACTCCTTAATGTTCCCGCCATCTATAATGATCTTTTGCTCGCTGATCCAAGCGCCTCGAATATTCTTCAGCGTTTTGCTCGCTCGAGCGATACCCTTCTCAATTGCATCCTCAAAACTGGTGTTCGATGAAGCACTGAATTCTGTAACCTTAGCAATAGCCATGATTTGCACCTCCATGCAATGTGAGTATATCAAATAAGAAGGGCTTTTGACAAATCAATATCAAAACTAAAAAACCTACCTCTGTGGAAACTGAGATAGGACCAAGATTTTGGGTGAAATCGCCCGTTATTTACTAATTTGATACCGCAAGGAATCGCGGCTTATCCCCAGCAACTTGGCTGCTTTTGATTTGTTTCCGCGACTGAGTTCAAGAGCTTGTGCGATGAAATCGGCTTGGACATCTGCAAGGTTGATGCCCTGCTCAGGCAAAATAAACACACGAGACTTTTCTTTGCTATAAGAGTCATGCTTGACGACGTTTACTGGCAAATGCTCGGGGCCAATCTCTTTGGATTTAAGAGGTAGCTTGGCTAGGACTTGTTCAATCATGTAGTGGAGTTCTCTGGCATTACCCGGCCAGTCATATTGCTTCATGAGGGTTAGGGCTTCTTCAGACCAAGCAGGTGTGTCTTTTTTGCGGCGCTGTGAAATTTTGTCCGTTTGATTTTCGATGAGCAAGGCCAAGTCTTCACTTCTTTGCCTTAAAGCAGGGACTGAGACAACGTGCATTAAGTCTAAAAGCCGTGAGTGGATTTTATCTTCAAGCTTCCCATCATTTGGTTCAAGTGAGTCGACAAGTATCATGGTGGCTTTGAGTTGATGCGAAGAACCAGAACCAAGCTTGCAATACTTCTTGGACTCCAAAACGCGCGCCAGCTTTTTTTGATTTTCCGGATGTAGATGTGTTGCTCCATAAATTAAAACTGTCCCCTGATCCGCCGTCTGAAAAGCTCCGGTTCTAACCCCGAGAAGGGAGTTGTACCCCGGCTCCGAGCCAAAAAGTTCGGATTCTTGTTCAAGAGCGGATTTGTTATGACAGTCGACCGTGATCATCATATCCAAGGATTGCTTTAGAGCGTGATGCGCAACTCGGGCTAGCATCTGCTTGCCTGTGCTGGCCTCGCCTACAAAAAACAGATGCTGGTTGTGGTTGTTTTCAATGGATTTAAGTTTATTAATAACCTCAAGCATCGCCTGAGACTGGCAAACGATGCTTCCGTTTTTCTTTACTTTTTCGTCTAATAGGCGGGCTGCTCCTTGGTTACGAACATACTCCCCAATGGCCTGTTCACCTCGGAACAATATTTCTTTGAAATCAAACGGCTTTTGCACAAAAGAAACAGCGCCATATCGAGTGGCCCTAATTGCAGAATCAATATCGCCATGCCCCGTAATGACGATGACTGGGGTTTTACAATCTTTTTCGTTCAGTTTTCGAAGTACCGTAAGTCCATCCATGCCAGGCATTTTTAAATCCAGGATAATCAAGCTAAACTCCCGCTTAGCAATGTGCTCTAGGCAGTGAAAGCCATCCTCGGCCTGAATGACGGTGTATCCCGCCTCCTCAAAAACATGGGTAATTCCAAATCGAATGGCTTCTTCATCATCACATACTAATATTGGATTTGACATATGTAAATCCCCCCTTTTATAAATGACAATTACATGATACCAAAAAGTACTAATTTAGTTGAGTAAATTCATCATGGTGGAAAGTAGGAAACTCATTCCTGTCGCTTGTACGATACTTCTCGCGAGCTTTCGCCCCAGTGTTTTATCCGGCTGAGGGGACATATCGGCCAGAAAAATTAATGGAAAACCCAGAGCCCAACTAATTTCGCTTCGAGTCTCTGGGCCGGTAACGAAGATGTTTATAAGTCCTGGAACGATGTTTAGCCCGGCCTGGACCCCAAAACCAATCGCGATGGGGTTACCCAGCAACGCAACACTCACCCCACCGGCCAAAATACCAGCGCATAGTTGAGCTTGAGCTTGGGTGAAGTCGCTATTCTTAAGGTACTCGATCAATGCACTATTGGCTGCGGCTGTGATCTTAAAATCACGAAGCTGTGTGGCCACTCGATCAGGCAAGCCTCCTAAACCGCCAAGCGTTTCAACCAAAATCAGATCCCCTAATGCGACCAGGAGCCAAGATTCGTGAGTGAAAGTATTTGTCTGTTCTGAGATTAGTTTAGCAGCAGCCACATTCGCCATCGTCAACGCAGACGAGAGCACATAAAAATCCCCTGTAGCCATATGTTGAGCTAATTGAAAAATCGCCATCGGCCCAGGATCCTGTAGGCCCAAAGCAAGCTGGGCCGTAAACTTAGTAGGCCCCTGCCAACCGGTATTACTGAGCTGCGATGTTAATCCGCTTGCAACCATTAAAGAAAGCTGGCGAACTGTTGGAAAGTTTAGTCCAGTTAAATTCTGTGCAAGGCTTTGTGTTCCAAAGACCAAAATAATTATCAAAAACAATTTTTTTTTCATATCGACACTTTTTTTTAAATTTTTTTTAGAAAAAACATAGGTGATTGCGCTGCTATTGAGGGTCGGCAGGTGCGCTATCGCCCAGCGATTTACTATTAGAAAATTTCCAAATAAACCAGCAGAAAAAAATTTGGGTAATAGTGCCCATGTTTGTCGCAATTGTGTGCAATATAACCCATGATTACTATCGACAATGGGTGCTGTCACCCAGTAATTTATTATTAGCAAATTTCTGCAAAAGTCAGACAGATCTTGTCAAATCAAAAAATCTTTCCTAGAACGCTCCGTGAACTTAATTTGAAGGAATAAAAAAACGCTTATGAAAAAATCAGATCAAACAAATTTAGAGCTAAACCACGAAGACTACCAAGAGCTTGAATACAAATTCAATGCAATCAGCAAAGTTCAGGCAGTGATCGAATTCGACCTTGAGGGAAATGTGCTCACCGCGAATGAGAACTTTCTGAACGCGCTTGATTACACTTTGGGCGAGGTTAAAGGCCAGCACCATGCTCTATTTGTAGACACGACTTACAGAAAATCCGATGAATACAAAGCCTTTTGGAAAAAACTTGGCAGAGGCGAGTTTGATTCCGGTGAATACAAGCGCGTTGGCAAAGGTGGCAAGGAAGTTTGGCCTCAAGCCTCTTATAATCCTATTTTTGATGCTGATGGTAAACCTTATAAAGTGGTGAAGTATGCCACCGATATTACTGAGCAAAAGATCCAAAACTCAGAATATACGGGGCAACTTCAAGCCATTCGGAAAGCTCAAGCTGTCATCGAGTTAAATATGGATGGCACGGTAATCGAAGCCAACGATAACTTCTTAACCACTCTGGGCTACACCCTGGAGGAAATCAAAGGCAAGCACCACTCGATGTTTGTGGATGACCAATATAGAGAAAGTGCTGCCTATGCGGCATTTTGGGAAAAACTTCGCCGTGGCGAATTTGTATCGGGTGAGTTTAAACGCATGGCTAAAGGTGGGAAAGACGTTTGGATTCAAGCCTCCTACAACCCTATCTTTGATTTAAGCGGAAAAGTCATCAAGGTGGTGAAATTTGCCACCGACATCACGGCACAAAAACTGCAAAATGCCGACTATTCAGGACAGATAGCTGCCATCAGCAAAGCCCAAGCTGTGATTGAATTCAATATGGATGGCACAATCATCCAGGCCAACCAAAACTTCCTAGATACCTTGGGATATTCGCTCAAAGAAATAGAAGGCAAGCATCACAGTTTATTTGTGGAATCGGGCTATGCAAATAGCATTGACTATAAAGAGTTTTGGGAGAAGTTAAGTCGAGGCGAGTTCACCGCAGCGGAGTTCAAACGCGTGGGTAAAAATGGAAA
>JAESQZ010000029.1 GCA_016764955.1 Deltaproteobacteria bacterium
CCATTTAAATTGCCGCTCCATCCTCTGCTTCCAGTTCTAGGAATGGTTTCTTGCATTTACCTGATGTTCAATCTACCTATTGAAACCTGGATGCGCTTTGCTGTCTGGATGGCGCTCGGGATAGCCATCTATTTCGGATATGGCTATCGAAATAGTTTAGCAAACTCTAAAGCACGTGATCTTTCATCTGAACGGCAAAAATAATTGATGTTAAGGCAATGATTGTTGGCGTTACATAGCTAGCAAACCTGGTAGTAGCCAATAAACGGGTAGTATCTGTGGCCACTTTGCAGCCAGTAGTTAGTGCAAGTGATCTCACAAAAGAGCGCGCGAAACTAACAAGCCAAAGCTCAGGGTCAATCGTTCTCATTTCATCTGCTACCGAAGGTGATACATACTCCATTTGATTAAGCAGCCCCCTTACATCACTAAGCATCATTGCCTTAATTTCATCAGGAATGATCCATTTAGCCAAATTGATTCCTCCCAAAGTAAAGTTCCCCACTTTGTAATCCAGCTCTACATAATTCATCGCAAATCCAATTATGTACCCAGTAGCAGCTTTAACAGGAACGCTTCTTAAAGCATGACCAAAATTCTCGCCAGCGTTCAAATAAAAATATGACAGATAGCCATCTCTCGTCGAAACATCAAGGTCCCTCCAGGAGATTGCAGCTTCATGAAATGTTTGAGCAATAACATCGCCTCCTGTATTAACAACAAATAATGCCACAGGATTTTTAGTCATACCAGTAGAATCCAAGACAGCGAAGCCAACTACTTTGCTAAAAAATTTTGAAGCCTGAGTAGCCATATCGCCTCTGTCATAGAGACGTCCTGACTGATCAACAGGAACCAAAAAAAGCATTTTTATAGGCGTGTTAACCAACTTGGAACCATCACGAACAACTGCTGAATTGGTTGGATTTGATTTTTCAAGCTCCTTAAGCCATTTTCTAAACCATGGAAATTGCCGCAACCAAGCATCCATAAAAGAATCTATCACCAAAGTTCCAGTACTAGGCACCCTTAAGAACATATAACGACCGCCGTCCTTTAATAGTTCTCCTAAATCTTGGAAAATTAGTGGAGTATTGCCCTCAACTGCAACCAGGTCATCTAAATCCCCTGGGAAAAAATTATCTTTCGCTGCTAACAAAACACAGTGAAAAGAAAAAACTAAAGCGAAAAATAATCTAATTTTCATGATATTAATCAAATTCAAATATATTTAGAAATAATCCCTATAACTTCTTCCATTTTATGTAAGAAATCCTGCCGACTGTCAACCACGTGGTGTTTGGGGTGGTTCTTCCAGGCATCAAAAGTACGCTGATCTAGCTTCATGGCTTCATCGACTGTCTCGGTGCGAGCTGAATTTTTTCGACTGTAGCCCAACTCTTCGGTAGGCGTTCTGAGGTGGATTATGGCCTCGTAGCGGTCTAGTTCTTCGGCTTCAGTGGTCCCTAAGCTTTTGAAAAAATCTTCTTTAGAATCAGGCCAGTAGGCCAAACCATCTAAAGCGCCCCGGTCGCAAAGTCCTACTAGATTCGTATGATCTTTCTCGATAATGCGCTCCTGCTCACGCTGAATATAATAGATAGCTCTTTGAGCTGCTTGAATTGCCATTGGCGTGGAGCTTCTTAAAAAGCCGCCGTTGTAGATCATGCTGGCAGCCTCGTGCAAAACCAGAGCTTTTTTGAAAAACATGTGCTTGGCAGTATCCAAAACAGTGGTCTTTCCAGCACCAGGGCCGCCAGTTAAAACAATAAGTTTAGGTCTTTTTTGCATTTATTCCTAAAGCCTAGCAACTTTATCGATTTTGAAAAGACAGTAAAATGAGGTAAAGTGGCCATTGACAAAGAAATAGATAGCCCTCATGAGGAACTATTGTATTAATAAGGGGTTTGGCTCATGTCACTTACACAAGTTTTTGGGATTCTTGGGATCGCCATCTGCTGGGGACCAACGTTTTTCTTTATAAAGATTGCCCTAGAGGAGGGTATGAGCCCGATTTGGATAACCTTTTTAAGGTGTGCACTCGGAACTTTGATAGTCATCCCCTTCTTGATTCTAAAGCAAGAAAACCCCTTTAAACATCTGAAATATTGGAAACAACTGGCTGTCTTAGCTCTGCTAACAAATGTAATTCCATTCACCCTATGCTCATACGGAGAGGTCTACTCTCACAGTGCCACCGCAGGCGTCATAGAAGGCACCATCCCAATTTTCACTGCCGTCCTCACCTGGATTTTCTTTCCCCATACGAAAATCCAGCGATACGAATACGCGGGGCTAGCAATTGGCTTTTTGGGCCTACTGCTCGTGTTTCTCCCTGCCATGCTCGACTCAGTGGATGACAATGCACTTGGGCGCATACTTCTTGTATTGATGGCTATGAGTTTTGCCACAGGATTTGTATTTTTTGAAAAAAAGGTCGATCCATCAATTCCCCTCTTCTCATTAATGACACTTCAACTGATATTTAGCTCCATGGTGCTCGCACCGGTCACGCTGTTGGTTCACCCAGTCAATCCTGGCCTTTTTGATTCTTCTACTTGGATGGCGGTCTTAATCGTTTCATTCACTTCTCTAGTCGGCTGGGTTATTTACTACTCACTCGCCAAAACAACTCCTGCCTATTTCTTATCGATCGCCACCTATCTATGCCCGCTAATCGCTATTCTTTTAGGCGCTGTTTTTCTGGGTGAAATTTTGTCGAAAATGGCATATGCAGGAACGGCTTTGGTTGTTGGCAGCATGGTAATCATGACGGGAATGCTCAACCGTGTCTTTATGCGCACGCGCTTTTTGAATCGCATGTTTGGCCGGCTGCCCTAATCACATCGACATAATGCTCACATAACTCAACCGACTGTGCCCATACAGGATGCGTATGCGAAAACAAACAAAACGACTTGTCTATTAACTCTTGCGCATTTGGATAAACGTCTTGGCTATAGCCCATATTTTTAAACACTGTCTGAGCTGGCAAAATTTTTGTCTGCCACTGAACAGCTTCGAGGCCAGCTTCTTGCAATTTAGCCATCACAGCGTCTCGTTCAGAAACTTGCACGCGATATTTATGATAAACACTCTTTCGGCCATCTAGTTCTTTTGGAGCTATCCAGCCTGGTAAATCTTTAAGACCCTCGTTTAGAATTTGCGCGTTGCGCTGGCCATTGGCATTCCAATCGTCGAGTCTTTTAAGTTGGCTTCTTGCTAAGGCAGCTGAGAGCTCTTGCATACGATACATGTATCCAATACCAACAGAGTCATAGGAACGCTTTAAGTCGAGCGGGCGCTTTGGATCATAAGCATTTTTATCACCCATCTCGATATTTTCACCAAACATTCTAAATTGCGCAGCACGCTTGTAGCAACTCTCATCGTTAGTAACTAAAAGGCCGCCTTCGCCGCAGGCTAAATTTTTAGACGATTGCAAACTAAAAGCTGCTAGTTTGCCGAAAGTCCCAACTTTTTGATCCTGACAAGTCGCCCCAGGTGCCTGGCACGCATCTTCGATGACAGAAATATTATGAGCCTTGGCTATCTGATTAATCTTCTCGATATCACAAGGCATGCCATGCAAATGCACCGGTATCACAGCTTTTGTTTTAGGCGTAATAGCTCTTTCAAAACTTTCAGGATCTAAGCCAAAGCTCTCGAGTTCGATATCAGCAAATATTGGCGTCGCACCTTGCTGCAAAACAGCCATTGCAGTTGCCACAAAAGTAAACGCAGGGACTACCACCTCATCGCCAGGTTTAATTTCTAACGCAGCAAGCGCCATATGCAACGCAGCTGTTCCACTGTTTGTAGCCAAGCAATATTTAACGCCTAAATAATCTGCAAACTCACGTTCTAGTGCTGTTACTTCTGGTGAAAGCGGGCCAGATAAAACGCCACGCTCTAAGACCGCCATCACGGCTTGTTTGTCAGCGTCGGTAATGACCGGCCATGCTTGATATTTCGGAGTAGCCATCATTCACAGTTTCCTGTCACCCCGGCCCCCGAGCCGGGGTCCAGCACTGGATCCCGGGTCAAGCCCGGGATGACAACGTTAGCCCGGGATGACAACGTTAGCCCGGGATGACACCATGGCTCGGGATGACAACGTTAACCCCTCATCCACTTCGCCAACATCTCATGTTGCGTAAACAAATTATGCTCTGGCTGCTCACCAGCTTCATGATAAGGTGCCTTAAAGAAAAGCGAAAGTTGCTTTTGAACGCCATAGTCGCCACGACGTTTTGCCAAGTCGATCAAACGCACCATATCAATCACAAGCGGCGCAGCCAAAATTGAATCCTTGCAGAGAAAATTCACTTTTATTTGCATGCGCTCACCCAAGAATCCTGAGATATCGATATTATCCCAAGACTCTTTGGCATCACCTCGCGGCTTATAATAGTGAATATGAA
>JAESQZ010000030.1 GCA_016764955.1 Deltaproteobacteria bacterium
ATGAGTGTTGAAAGCACGGTGGTTGATCAAGGTACAAATGGCCGATTTCAAAACCGTGTTTTTACCGCAAAAATTCGTGTTCATAAATTTGTAAGGGCAGAACTGTTTTCTGAGCAAGAAGCTGAGACCATTGAAGTTAAATTCTGGAGGCCTGCCAAGCGTCCCAGGGGCTGGGCTGGCCCACAAGGCCAAAATAGTATTTTATGGCGAGGAGAAGAAGTTAGGCTGTATTTAACCAGGGACTCTAATCAAGCGGGCGTGTATCACTTGCTAATGCCCAATGGTTGGGAGCGCTTAGAGGATGCCTCTGATGGCTGCGAAGAAGAAATGCCTGAGAACCTGAAATAGTTGACCTTAATCTGTTTTTACGATAACATGATCGATATGGGAAACGTAAAAACAGACACGGCTACTTTGTCATCTAAATATCAGATTCTTATCCCTAAGAAGGTGCGTGAAGCTTTGGAGTTAGAGGCAGGGCAAGAATTCACTTTTTTGGTGAAGGGAAATCTGATCCAACTTGTTCCAAAGCGTGATATTCGCGAATTAGAGGGGATTTTCGAGGGAACGCCAATAGGTGAAATTAGAGATCGCAGGGACCGCTTGTGAAGTGGGTAGTAGATAGTTGTGGATGGATTGAATATTTTACCAAGGGGACACTGGTTGCGAGTTTCCGACCTTACTTGAGGGATATATCTCAGTGTATTGTTCCAACCTTGGTTCAGTATGAGCTTTATAAGTGGGTCTACCGAAATCATGGTGAATTAAAGGCTGATGAAATTTTAGCCACGAGCAAGCAGGGGTATGTGAGTGAGCTGGACACTGAGCTTGCGCTTTCTGCGGCTATTATTAGTTCGGAAAATCGCCTAGCCATGGCCGATGCGATTGTATATGCCACTGCTGTTAAGCATAAAGTCTCCTTAATTACTTCAGATGCGCACTTTGCCTCACTTCCTGGGGTAACATACTTGAAAAAATAGATGGCTAGCATAAGATGCCCAGCTTATGGCAACAAAACTTGAAAATGCGCCTTTCCCCACAAAGCTTGGGGAAGAGATCTTAGCCAAAGTCTCCCAAGAAGATTGGGCTCAATGGCTAGAGATGCAAACCAAAATTATTAATGAATACCGATTAGATCTATCTGAATCAGAAGATCGAACGAAGCTTCTTAATCAGATGCGTTCTTTCTTAAAACTAGATGGTGCTAAAGAGGCAGTCTTAGAAGTGGGGACGCCAACCTGAAAAAGATTTTTGGAAAAACGCATGGTTTGAAGGCGTCCCAACTGGATCGCCTTCATGAACTCTATGATTATGATGTTCCAGCTTCGAGCATCATAACATCTGATTTAGCCAAATCTTTGGGCAAAGCATCAAACGAACTTGGGCGTTTGGTGGCTGTTTTGCTAAGCCGCCGTGGCCATATTGAGTCTGTGGTTTTGGGTGAGGCAGACCGGCTTTATTTGCCAGATTTAGGCAGGCAACGTGCATCTGCTTCGAGATTGCGAGGCTTAAGGCTTTTGGTTGCCAAGCCTAGGCGCTATACCCAGGCCGTTTATCATTTAGATCGTGATTTTGTCACTGACTTAGAAAAGCTCCAATTGGATGCTGTGTTGCAGATAGAAGTGCAGCCAGGAGGAGGCTTAGGTCGAGCTGTTTTGGGGATGCTGTCGCCAACAGCGCGGCACCGAGTTGAAAATTTTGATCGCCTGGCTGATTTAGACTATGACTTCACGGCGTTAATTGCTGAACTTGAAAGCGCTTTAGCCAAAAAAGCACCTAAAACAATAGCGGGCGCACGCGAAAAGGCCGTATTGGTTGGTGTCTATACGGGTCCTAAAAAACAATGGCAGGCTTCAATCTATGAACTTCAAGAGTTAGCTAGAACTGCCAAAGTACAAGTTTTAGATACCATGACGCAGCAACGAAAAAGCATCGACCCGAGAACGATTGTGGGATCAGGCAAGCTTGAAGAGCTGTGCTTAGAAACACTCCATCTTGGTGCCGAGATGCTGATCTTTGATCGTGATTTATCGCCATCACAGCTTAACGCCATTACAGATAAGACTGATTTGAAAATTCTCGACAGAACGATGCTTATCTTGGATATCTTTGCGCAGCGTGCTAAAAGCCGGGCCGGCAAGCTACAAGTTGAGCTGGCTCAACTAAAATACTCGTTGCCAAGATTGGCCAAAAAGCAAAGTGGTTTATCAAGATTAACAGGCGGTATCGGTGGCCAGGGGCCTGGTGAAACCAAACTAGAAATAGATCGTCGCCGTGCTAAAGACAAAGTCGCTAAACTTGAGCGTGAAATAGATAAAATTTGCCGGCAACGCGCACTAACACGCTCGAGAAGACAAGCTAAAAAATTCCCCGTAATAGCACTGGTTGGTTACACCAATGCTGGCAAATCAACCTTGATGAACAAGCTCACACGAGCAGAGGTCTATGCCCAAGACACTTTATTCGCGACTCTAGATCCGACTTCAAGAGCTTTAAGATTACCCAGTGAGCAGAATGCAATTTTAGTCGACACCGTGGGATTTATCCGAGACTTGCCCAAAGGCTTGGTAAACGCTTTCAGAGCAACTTTAGAAGAACTCGACGAAGCAGACCTATTGCTACATGTAGCAGACGGCTCTGATCCAGAAGCAAAACATCATGTGAAAATTGTCGATGAAATTTTAGATGACTTAGGGCTTCAAGACAAACCCCGCCTATTGGCAGTAAACAAATGCGATTTAATTAAAGATCCACTTGATAAAGCTGCAGCCAAGCAGCTAGGTGGAATTATGATTTCGGCAGAAAAGGGAATCTGCTTACAAGAGTTATTGGTTCAAATTACGGAGCGAATTAATGCGAACTAAATATTTACGTCATTGCGAGGATCCCATCAAATGATGGTGTGATGGTTTCCATATTTCATGTTTTAAACCATCTTTTGGGTGAGGTTAGACGGGACGCAAGCAAAAGTGTGCCTCTACTAATCACTGGTCTTCTAGAGAACGGCCGACTTACTCAGTTTCAGTTTA
>JAESQZ010000031.1 GCA_016764955.1 Deltaproteobacteria bacterium
GATATGGTTTTGTGGTCGCTTAGAACCACCCATTCTGGTTTTATGACAAGGCTTCGGTTGCTACCGAATTTATTTATTCCGCTTTCGATTCTATCAAAGATCTCTGGTGCGGATGCGTATTCCCTGCCGAAATTTCTATTCAGATCACTGGAGCGTGACTTAAGAATGGCCTTATTTGCTTCGTATGGGATCCAAGATAAACATTTAGAGCGCTATATAAAATACTTATGCTTGCGCCAGTATGCAGTCCAGACATGGCAACAGTCTCAATATTCAGATGAGATAAAAATGCTGGCACAAAAACAAGGACTCCAGATTTTGGATCTACATGAGAAAGCTAGCCAAATTAAACCTGAATCAACCTATGTCGACCATAACCCGAATTGGGAAGGTTTATTAGGAGGGGTGCTCTAATTCGAATAAAAAAACATTACTGGTTAGTACTGTTTATTGTGTTGATTGTTATTCAGCTTTTTGCTTTGAGGCATCTTGCCTATTCAAGGGCATTGATGCGCTTTGTCTCATTAGAAGAGGCGAGGCAAGCCAATCATGGGTTGCATCTTGGACCACTCAATTGGGAGGCTGTTCAATACGGCAGTGTTCCTGAATTAGGCCTTTTTCGTGAGTTTACGTTGAAACAATGTGGCCATAGAAAAAACTTAGAAATAGCGGTTTGTCTAAGTAATTTTTTTGCGAAGGCATTTCCTCAGAGAAATCCGGCTATTGAGTTCTTCTCTCCTAATTATGATCCCACTAAGGATCTGAAAGCACATAATGAAGGGGCTCCTGGGCACTGTACGACGCGTTCTGCCTTAGTGGTGACATCACTGCTTTCTATTGGGGTGCCTGCGCGCGTGGTTCAACTGATTCCGGCTGATATAAGTGGCGGACATAATGCTGTTGAAGTTTGGAATGGAATAGACAACTGGGTCTATGTGGATCCTACTAACGGCATTTACTTTCAGGATGCTTCTATGTTGCAAGCGCTGGATAAGCCAAATAACGTGAAGTTGGTCCTGATAGATCTTCCTAAAGAAGTAGATGAGTTTGGAAGAACTGGATTATATCAAGATAGCTCAGGATTTTTTCATGTCCATTTGAATCTGGTTTATCCTGAACCTTGGCTTTATACCCGTGTTGGTCAGAAACAGGCATTTTGGCCATTTAGAGGTGTTTTTGTTGCAGTAGGTAATTTAAGATTGGATCTCGGTATTCTCCAATGGGTATTATGGTTTGGTATTATCATGTGCTTATTGGGTCTCATTATAACGATTCTGCGAAAGCGATTTTAGTTTAAGATGTGTGGAATATTTGGCAGTGTCTTTCTAAAACCTGATTCTGAGATAGCAATTTCTGCTGCTCTTGATTCGATTGCCCACCGAGGTCCTGATTTATCCCGTTTTGTTCAAGAAAAAGATTTTATCTTTGGGCATACCCGTCTAGCAATTCTTGACTTGACCGAGGCTGCGAGTCAGCCAATGTCGAGCCCAGATGGAGGCACATGCCTTATTTTCAATGGTGAGATTTATAACCATCATGCACTTCGGAATGAATTGAGGCAACTTAATTATGAATTCAAATCGCGATCAGATACTGAAGTAATTTTGCATGGCTTTCATGCTTGGGGCGATGGTATTATTGAACGGTTGGAAGGTATGTTCGCTCTTGGTATTTATGACCAACAGGCCGGAAAACTCTTACTCGCTCGAGACCGTTCCGGTAAAAAACCACTTTTTTATGCGTTTCAAGATGAAAAATTTTTATTTTCCTCTGAGATAAAAGCGATTTTAAAAGCTGGTTTTAAGACAGAAGTCAATGTGCACTCATTGCCATTTCTATTGGCGCTTGGTTACACACCCGCGCCGTATACAATGTTGCAGGGAGTTGAGCAGTTGCATCCGGCTTCTATTTTAACCCTGAGAAAAGGACAAAGGCCACAGATTCGACGTTATTGGCGTGCACCGTTTGGGGAGTCAAGAGTCAGAACTTCTGTGGTGCAGGCCAAACAAGAGGTTCGGAGTTTGCTGGAATCTGCAGTGGCTTCTCGATTGGAAGCTGATGTCTCGCTGGGAGCTTTTTTGTCAGGTGGAATCGATTCTAGCATTGTGGTTGGGGTGATGAGTCGTTTACTGGGTCGTCCAGTTAAAACATTTTGCATGGGTTTTTCTGGAGATAAGCGATTTGATGAGACCCATTATGCGCGCTTGGTCGCAAAAGCTTTCAAAACAGATCATCTTGAACACATTGTTACACCGGCGTCTTTTGACTTAGTCGAAAAACTGGTTGATCTTCATGATGGGCCTTTTGGGGATTCATCGGCTATTCCTACCTACATAATTTCTGAGCTGACTCGTCAACACGTGACTGTGGCCCTCACTGGTGATGGAGGAGATGAGCTTTTCTGTGGTTACTCACGGTTTTTAGCAGGGGAATGGGCTGAACACATACCTAAAATACTGGGTCGTTTCAATCAATGGGCAAGCGGAGGTGTTTCTCCAGGGGCCGGTTCTCGTGATTTCATAGCCAGATTGAGACGTTTTGCAAGTGTGGCAAGTCTCCCGTTAGCGGATCGAATGACAGCCTGGTGTTCCTATTTTTCGACAGATTTAAGAGAGATTTTGCACCCAGATCTAGTACAAGAACTTGATCTAGAGGCGCCTTTGAATTGGAGCCGAAATTTCTTTGAATCTGCCAAGCAAGCTCCCGTGATGGCTCAAATCTTATCGCATAACTTTGAAACCTATTTGCCTTATGATTTATTGGTAAAAGCGGATCGAGCTTCAATGGCGCATGGGCTCGAGTTACGGTCGCCATTTTTAGATACAAAATTGATTGAATATGCAGCACGCTTGCCAGCTTCTTGGGTACATCGGGGTCGAAATACAAAATGGATACTGAAAGAAGCCTTTTCGGATCTGCTTCCGAGCGAAATTATGAATCGGAAGAAAATGGGATTTGGACTTCCTTTGGGAACTTGGTTCCGAAATGATCTTCGTGGCACCATCGAAGACTACCTGGGTCATAGTTCTTCACAAATTTATAATTATCTAAATCAAGATTATGTGCAAAAGCTTCTGAAAGATCATATGAGAGGTGCTGTTGATAATAGTGCGCCTCTTTGGCTGCTTCTTACCTTTGAAGTTTGGCTGAGAAGCATGAAGAACTAAAACCTAGACTTAAAGTGGCATCTATTCATCAAAAATATCGTCGTGACATCGATGGGCTCCGTGCAATTGCGATTCTTCCCGTTGTTGGCTTTCATTTCTATCCTACGATGGCGAGCGGCTTTGTGGGTGTCGATATTTTCTTTGTTATTTCTGGGTTTCTCATTAGTGGCATTATTTTGGGAAACCTAGAAAACAACAGTTTTTCTTATATTGATTTTTATGATCGCCGTATTAGAAGGATTTTCCCTGCACTTATTTTGGTCATGCTTTCCACCTTACTTTTGGGTTGGTGGGTTTTATTTCCGCATGAGTATGTGAGTCTTAGTAAGCATATGGTGGCTGGTGGCGGTTTTGTCTCTAATTTTGTCTTGTGGAATGAAGCTGGGTATTTCGACGTAGAAGCTTACCGGAAACTCTTTCAGCATCTTTGGTCTTTAGGCATTGAAGAGCAGTTTTATATTTGTTGGCCTCTTTTGATAGGGCTTATCTGGAAAAGGAAACTGAATTTTCTCTGGATGACCATGGCAGTGGCACTCGTTTCATTCTCTGCTAATGTGTACATGGTTCAAAGTGATCCTCTGGCAGCATTTTACTCGCCATTGTCCCGGTGTTTTGAGCTAATGATTGGTGGTGTGTTGGCCTATTCTGTGTTGCACAAATTTAAATTTATTAATTCATACTCAAATGTGCAATCTGTATTTGGGTTTCTATTGCTTGCAGTTGGCTTTCTTCTGATTGATGAAAGCAAGAAGTTTCCTGGCTGGTGGGCTTTGTTGCCTTGTATGGGGACGTTTTTCATTATCTCTGCGGGGCAAGAAGCTTGGCTCAATCGTCATTTACTGGGGAATCGTTTTTTAGTTTGGATTGGGCTGATCAGTTACCCGTTATATTTGTGGCATTGGCCTGTACTTTCTTATGCAAAAATAATTGAAAACAGCCGGATGCTTCCCCATTCCTATCGAATAATCTTGATTTTCGTGAGTATTATACTTGCCTACCTCACGTACTTGCTTGAGAAAGCTCCTAAGACATCTATCAGATTAGTTAGTGTCATGGGGATTTTACTAGCAGTAGGTTGCATGGGACAACTAGAATGGATTCACCCTAGAAACAGCGATGATAAAATTGAAAAAATCGTGACCGCAGTTTCAGATTGGGAATATCCAGATGGGTTTGAGAAGAACAGAATAGCGGGTCAAGACCTTTACATTAAAAAAGGAGACGAGCAGATCCAAGTGCTTTTTTTGGGTGACTCGCACATGGAACAATATGCACCTAGGATTAGAAAAATTATAGACAACAAAAAATCAAACAAAACAGCAGTATTTGCGACCAAACCCGGTTGTTTACCAATCCCTGGAATCTTTGATGAACGGAAAGATCGAATTTTTGAGTGCGAAGCTTTTAAAGTCAAAGTAAATGAGCTTTTAAAAGATCCTCGCATTAAGACGGTTGTTGTTTCTGCAGCTTGGAATAAATTGAAGGGCAATGGTCATGAGGCTGCTCTTTCAAAACTTGAAGATTTTTTTAGAAAAATTAAAGTTGATAAAAGAGTTTTCATGGTTCTTGATATACCTTCTGGTAGCAACTTTGGACCAGAAAATATGTTTCTAGGAAATCGGTTGACAAAAATTAGAATTAAAACTCATCAGACCTGGACAAATTATGATTCTTTCGAGAAGCAACTACATCAACGGATGCGTGTCATTGCAGCTCGAACGCATGTTGAAATTATAGATCCCGTGCCTGCACTGTGTCAAGCCAACAGATGTCAAGTTGTTCTTCGAGATGGAAATCCCATTTATAAAGATGGTGGGCATTTGAGACCATTGTGGGTCAAAAAATATGCTAATTTTATTGATATTGTCATGAATTAATTGATACTTGTATGGCGAAATGCATTCTCATTACTGGCGCCTCTGGCTTTATCGGTTGTCATACGCTGAGGCCCTTGATTGAACTGGGCCATAAAGTACATACTGTCAGTTCTCGAGAGCTAGACTTACTTGATACGCGAAGTGTGCGAGAATTTGTGCGAAAGATTCGACCAACGCACCTGTTACACTTGGCTTGGCTGACCACACCCGGCGTATTTTTTGAATCACCTGAAAATCTTCGCTGGGTAGAATCCAGCTTGGCTTTGATGGATGCTTTTGCTGAGGCTGGTGGCAAGCATTTTGTTGGAGCAGGAACTTGCTTCGAATATGATTTCCCAGAGGGAGCTTGCATCGAAGGCACAACACCGGAAACACCTGGCAGCTTTTATGGCATCTGCAAACAAGCCACGAGCCAGCTATTGAAGGCTTTTGCTTTGAAATTAAACTTAAGCTTTGCTTGGGGGCGGATTTTTTATTTGTATGGTCCTCATGAACGTGAGCAGCGCTTGGTTCCAAGTGTGGTCAGAGGACTCTTGAAGAACGAGTCTGTGGCGTGTTCACAGGGAAATCAAATCCGAGACTATTTGTATGTTCAAGACGTGGCAGATGCTTTTATAGAACTGCTAGAATCTGATGCACAGGGCATTTTTAATATTGGGTCTGGTAAGCCTATTTCTTTGAGAGAGCTGGTTTTGGCTTTTGGGCATGCTTTGGGTCTCTCAGAGTTGATTCAGTTTGGAGCTCGGCCTGAGATTCCTGGCGAGCCAAAATGTTTTTATGCTGACAATACGAAATTAATCCGAAGCACACATTGGTTTCCTCAGGTTAGTTTACAGGATGGAATCGAAAAAACGGTCACTTATTGGCGCTTGTAGAGAAATAGCATGAATGTAGTTATCTTGGCCGGAGGCCTTGGAACTCGCTTGGCCGAGGAAACTGATGTACGCCCAAAACCGATGGTTGAAATCGGGGGGCATCCTATCTTGTGGCATCTCATGAAATTTTTTGCTCATCAGGATTTTGCTTCATTCCATGTTGCATTAGGGTACCGAGGCGATGTGGTTAAGCGCTATTTTTTAGACCACTATACTTTAAATGGCAGCATGCGGATTAATCTTTCAAATGGTGCTGTGACTCCTTACGAAAAAGAATGCGAGAACTGGGATTTACACCTGATAGAGACGGGAATGTTGACCATGACAGGTGGGCGTCTCAAGCGCCTCGAGCCTTTCTTGAAAGAAGAACCTTTTATTTTGACTTACGGCGATGGGCTTTCAGATGTGAATCTTCAGGCTCTTTGGAGATATCATAAACAACATGGGTGTTTAGCGACGATTACAGCAGTAAGACCGCCGGCTAGATTTGGTGAGATTATTTTTGAAGGCAATAAAGTAGCCAAATTTTCTGAAAAGCCACAGACAGGAGAAGGCTGGATCAATGGTGGCTTTATGGTTTTAGAGCCTCAAATATTTGATTATTTGCGAGGAGATCAGGATATTTTGGAGTCTGACTTGCTTGAAAAATTAGCTGCTCAAGGACAACTAACTGCCTATCGACATGATGGTTTTTGGCAATGCATGGATACTCTGCGAGATAGAAGAGCCCTTGAAGCTTTATGGAAATCCGGGAAGGCCCCTTGGAGAGTTTGGTTGTGAATTTTTTTTGGCAAGACAGGCCCGTCTTGGTTACAGGAGCCACAGGGCTTTTAGGTTCCTGGCTGGTGCGTCAACTCTTAGAAGCTAAAGCTGATGTGATTTGCCTGGTTCGAGACTGGGTACCTCAGTCTGAGTTGGTGCGAGCTGATTTTTTAGAGCAAGTAAAAGTCATTCGTGGAGATATTTGTGATCAAGCCCTATTTGA
>JAESQZ010000032.1 GCA_016764955.1 Deltaproteobacteria bacterium
CTTAAGTCACCCTGGATCAAAACGGTTCGGTTGTGAAAGCGGGGAGCAAGTTGACCATGATCGGAAAATAGCGTATTATTTCCGAGGCGATAGTCTGTTATTTTTATATTTAATAAGTGATGTTGGAGCCACAATTAATCTTGACTAATTTTGGATAGCATCCTAGGTATCTCTCATGTTAAAACACTGTAAGTCTTGCGAAGGAGGCGTTCGCCCTATGGATTCTTCAACCGCTCAAAAAGAACTCGCCGGGTTAAAAAATTGGAATCTAGGTGAAGATAAAAAAAGCATTTGGAAGTCTTGGGAGTTTAAAAATCACTACCAGGTGATGGGTTTTATAAACGCCATTGCTTTTATTTCACAACGAGAGAAGCACCATCCAGATATTTCCTTTGGCTATAACAATTGTCGAGTGAGCTATAGCACGCATGCGATTGATGGATTGTCTGAAAATGATTTTATTTGTGCGTCTTTTATTGATGCACTTGAGGATTAATTAATGTTCAAAGCATACGTACTTTTACTACTCTCTTTATCTGCTCTTGCTGCCACAGTACCACCAGATATCAAGGGTGGTTGGGCTGGACCGTGTTCTGGGTGGTGGAGTGATTATTCGCAATATGGGTTCATCATAAAGACGTTTGGAGACAACGCTGTTTGGAAAGAGCACTTGAAGCTATATGAATTCGGAGCCAACAATGGCTGCACAGGGCAAAGTTCAGTTCAGCCATATAACGATGGCACTTATAGTGTTAACGCCAACGCAGATGGTACGTTCTCAATATCCATTACAGCGTCACATTTTACACAGCGAAACAAGGCTATGTTGCTAAATGCTGGTGAAACTCTAAGAATTTATAATGGCAACGGGCCGGGATATGCTGATTATCACCGGATTAATTAAAATGCCTCAACAAATGCCCGAGCTCTTCTCGGGCTAGGTTGGCGCCATCTAGAACAGATGAGCGCTCAGATAAGCAGACATCCTGCATGTGCTTGAGCTCTTGGAGCTGTTGTTCACAAGAAAGCTTTTTTTCTTGAGCGAATATTTGGCTTGCGCGATTTAGGCAATGCACACCGCCACAGGTGCCTTTGCCTAAATGCGTTCGACCTCGTAAGTCACTTAGGCGGCTGCAGATTTCGTTATGGATGCTGTAAGTTAAGTCTTCTTTGCTAATGCCCTCACACATGCAGACTTCTTCGGTTTCTGCTTCAGGATGAAATCCTGGTAAAATACGAGTATGTGTTTGGCAGGGTGTTTTGACGTCGAGCTTTTCAGCTAAAATATCCGTGACTTCTTCAGCGAGTTCTCGATAAGAAGCAAGCTTGCCGCCCATAATAGAGAATAGATTATTGTGGTGATTTAAAATCAGATGCTCGCGACTTAAAGCATATTCGTTTTTGCCCCATTCGTAAAGCGTGGGTCTTAGGCCTACATAGCTATTATGAGGCTCATATTTATCGATGCTTGGAAATATCGAGCGAGCAGATTCTATTACGTAACGGATCTCGTCTTCTAAAATAGGTATATTGTCTAAGTCGCCGTAGTAATCATCGTCGGTGGTGCCTATAATAGTCTCTTGCCCATGGGGCAGAAAAAACATCTGGCGGCCATCGATGGCTTTCATAATCAAGCCATAGTTGGAGATACGATGCGGGTACACAACGTGGGTGCCTTTGCCTGGTCTTAAGCGATAAGGCTTATTGGTTTGTTTGGAAATAGAGGCACCCCAAGCACCAGTGGCGTTTATAACCCATTTGGCTGTGTGCTCTTCGTGGCGCTTGTTAACATGGTCATAGAATTCAATACCGGCAACTTGATTTTTGCTGTCTTGGATAAATTTCGTGAACTCGCAATAGTTACGAACTTGGGCGCCAGCAAGCTTTGCATCGACAGCATTTTCGACGTTGAGTCTGTAAAAATCAACTGCCCACTCATCTAAAGTAACTGCGCCTAAGATATCAGGTGATAATCCAGGTTCAAGTTCTAATGCCTCTTCGCGTGTGAGTCGCGTATGGGTTTTGCCGTTTTTGAGAGGCTGAAATCGGTCGTAAGCTTCAAAAAAGATTTCAGCACCTTCGAGCAGAAACTTGCCACCGAAGTCTTTTTTCTTAACAGGAAACAAAAAGGGCACACGGTGTAATAAATGCCCGGCTATTTTCTGGATATAGCCAGAGTCTGTGCAGGCAGAACGTGTGGTGCCGACGTCATATCGTAAGTAGCGAATGCCCCCGTGAATCATACCAGTGTTGTTTCCAGAAGCGCCCTTCGCAAAATCATGTTTCTCTATTAATAGCGTTTTAATGCCGCGCAGTGCGCAGTCGCGCGCGATGCCAGCGCCGTTGATGCCACCGCCAATGATAATCACATCGTGTGAAGTGTCGGTCATGGAGTGATTTTAACAGGACTAAGGTTGCATGACAATATGGGACGTCCGATTAGAAAAACTTGTGATCAATCATGAGGCGAAGGCCAGCATGACAAGAATGATCCTAGATTGCCACGCTTCGCTTGCAATGACGATGCTGGCCTACTTCCCGTGATTTGTTTCGTTATACAAACAACTCATCCGCGTTTTCCCGTAGCGATATTTGAATGGGATGTAAAACATACTGGAGGTATCTTCTTCGGGTATATAATTGACCTTTTGGCAGGTCGCATAGAGTCGGTTGTGTCTTTTAATCACTGAAAGACCATTTTTGGTTGAAACCAGTCGATCGTAGACAGTTACTTTACGACGAGCACTTTCTGAATCTGAAGTAGTGAGCTCATCAGTCGTATTCCTCTTAGGTTTTCGCTCGGAAATGCTGTGCACCGAGGTGATAACATAATCTATATGGCCTTTGCTCCACATGCCCATTCGGTTTTTGATGGCTTCTTGCTGTAGCTCAACAAGATCTTCTTGGACTTCTTCTGGGCTCATAAACATGACGTGTGCAAGGCCTTTTTTGACCATGTCAACAGCGAGGTCATGGCAATCGCCTAAACTTCTTTTATAAAAATCTCTCTCTTCTCCAACTTCACAATGCCAGCCGTTGCGTCGTGCATTCTTAGTAGCAGCTTTGGCATTGTCAAAGAGTTCATCCGCACGCCAGTTACCCCACTGATGAACAGCTCCATAAGATTCTAAAGAATTAAATCCTCGTACGCGGACCCGACTTCCGACGAGGGGGCCCTCAATAATCCGAAAGGTGTCGCCATCGTTAAAATAGACAACAGCAGGCTCGCCGTTCACGAATATATGCGACGAGTATTTAGAATAAGAAAAAAGAGGTAAAACAAAAAAAATCCCGAACAAGAAAACACGTTTAATCATAGCCAGTCTCCCTACGGGTATACAGTCTATGGACTCTCGGCCAAGGGTTGGTATCGGTCAAATGACCGAGAAGAAGGATTTTGTACGTTCTATCAGCTCTAAACCCACTTTTTTTTGTGCTTCATGTGTTGAAGCAGCCAGATGTGGGGTGCAAATGACGTTCGGATGCGAAACGAGTTGATCACCTTCTAGCGGAGGCTCTTCTTTGAACACATCCAGCGCAGCTCCACTTACTTTTCCGCTTTTTAAAGCTTGCAAGAGGGCAGCTTCATCTACGATGCCTCCGCGGGCAGCATGGAGCAGCTTAACGCCATCTTTCATCTGTTCAAAGGCTTTGTTAGCCACTAGGTTTTGAGTTTGAGCAGTCAGGGGTACATGGATCGTAATAAAGTCTGATTCAGCATAGAGCTCCTTCAGAGGGACGTTTAAGGGACTCTTAACCACTGGGTCATGAGCGATCACTTTCATGCGTAGGCCTTTGGCTAGATCGGCTACGATTTGGCCAACTCGGCCTAGGCCGATCACCCCAAGTGTTTTATCTCTAAGCTCCGTGCCCACGAACTCAGATTTTTCCCATTTGCCTTGCTTCATGCTGGTGGTTGCTTGAGGGATATGGCGCACCAAAGCCATTAAGAGTGCGATCGTATGCTCAGCTGTGCTGACTAAATTACCCTGCGGGGTGTTAAAAACTTCTATGCTGCGAGATTTGGCGGCTTCTTGATCTACGTTGTCTAAGCCAACACCAGCGCGGCCGATCATTTTGAGCTTGGAGGCTTTACTAATCAGTTGCGCATTGGCTTTGGTTTGGCTTCTGATCAAAAGGGCATCATAGACTTCTATTTGTCTCAAAAAATCTTGCCCAACATCAACTTCAAACTCAGGAGAGTCTTGAAGCAATTTGATTGCTTCAGGCGACAGTTTGTCCGAAATTAGAACCCGTATCATGAACCACCTTAAACGAAGGGGTGTTTCGGTAGCCTTTGGAAACTTGAACCTTCGTATTAAGTTGATAGCGATATAGCCCTGACTTTTGGCTCACGATCACACCATAAATTTTGTTTTTGGCTAGTTCATGAACCCTAAATATTTTCTTTTGGTCGTCTATGAACTCAAAAAAGACTTCTGGCAAAAATGGCAGGCAATGTTCAGTTTGTGGGGCTTTGATGAGTATGGGGGCTTCTACATAGTAGGGTTGTTTAGGCTCAAGCAGGCTGATGGGAAAATCAGCAAATTTAGTGGACCATTTAGATCGATAATAGGCTTGAGAGCTGTTGTCGATTTGATTTGGTTCAGCCAGGGCTGCCTGCGTTGCAAAATAATTAAAAAAAGATCGTTCTAAGCTTTTCGTGTAGGGGATTAAGTTTGATTCACGATCAAATTCGTATCGAATAATGGGCTCATCAACGAGGAGACTTGTTTGGTGAATCTTTTGGCGATCAATCCAGTGCCGCAGCTGAGCGTATTGGATCACAGGAATTTTTTCAGCGTATTCTTTGTATGTGTCGCTGGGTTTGACTTTGAATATTTGCCCGTAATTTGCATCGCTGAGCTTTGATACGATTTGACTTAAAACGCGTCTTTGAGAGTTCTCAGGATTTTTTAATTCTTGCTCAAAGTGAAACCGATGGGGAAATAACCAATACTTAAGTAAGTAAGAAGAAATAGGTGCTGACATACTATTTTGACATTATGTCAATGACGCTAAGATTTCAAATCGCCCAATATTTTTGAGGCTTGAGGCCATAAAACAGTTCTCAAGTGGGATGCCGAGAACTTGAACAAAGCGCTTTTGGGCGTTTTTTCGCTTTGAAACAGGAATCTGATCAATCTTAGTTAAAATAACGCAATAGTTTTCCACAGAGTTGCGTAATTCATAACTCAACTCCACATCTTCTTCTGAAACGTCACGTCGGCAGTCAAGCAGGTGAAACAGGCTTTGAAGCGTTTCGCGCTTTTCCAAATAATCCATGAGCATATTTGATAGCTCTTTTCGCTGTTTAAGCGAAAGTTTTGCGTAGCCATGGCCAGGCAAATCAACAATGCGAACAGGCTTTTTGTTGAGCTCGGCTTCAAAGAGATTCAGCGCCTGAGTGCGCCCTGGCGTTTTGGAAGTTCGGGCTAAGCTTTTCTGGCCACATAGATAATTAATCAGCGAAGATTTGCCAACGTTAGAGCGCCCAAAGAAAGCGATTTCAGGATGCTCACTGACTGGTAGCAAGTCGACATCGGGTGCCGACAGAATATATTTTGCTTTTTCAAATCTAAGAGCTTCCATAACTATGCAGTCCGTCCGCGAACCAACCTAAGTTGACGCCTAAAAATCCAGCTAAGATGACAAAGAATCCAAACACAGCAATCATGGCTGACCTAGGACCTGCCCAGCCATAGGCAATTCGAGTATGCAAGTAAAGGGCGTAGGTGATCCAAATCACCAAGGCACCTGTTTCTTTAGGGTCCCAGCCCCAGTAGCGCCCCCAGGCGTAATGCGCCCACAAAGCGCCAGTTACCAGCACCACGGCCATCAGAGTGAAAGCGACTAGGATATTAGAATAAGCAATGTGATCTAGCTCGTCTGCGCTTGGAATCAAAGCTCGGATCTTCTGGGGCCATAATAGCGCTAAGCCTACAAAAGTTTGGCCGAGTAAAATAATAGAAAAGAGGGCCATGTCCCAGATGTTCACGTTGCCGTTGATGAGAATTAGCGTGATGGTGGTGATGAGAGAGGAGTAGGCGGTGAAGTAGAGAACGGAGACCTCACCCCTAACCCCTCTCCACCAAGTGGAGAGGGGAACTAAAACAGACAACCCAATCGTCAGCAGCAACAACCATCCGACGCCTGGCGAAGTTATGCCTTTGGCTTGATAGCTTTGTGTTGAAAACAACGTCCAGCCGCGGCCTAAGATAATACAAATAAAAGCACTTACGCCCATAACGCCAGCGGCGACTTTACGTAAGGGCACTTTTTTCTCGTCTTTGATGAGATAAAAGAAGCTTGCGATTGCCGCGAGGGTGCCGCAGGCATAAGCAATAGACGCCGAGATAACGTGAATCATAATCCACCAGCTTTTGAGAGCTGGCACCAAAGGCTTAATCTTGCCATCGGTTAAAGAAGCAACTCCCAAGGCTGTCAGCGCCAAAAGCAACGCGAAGACACCTACAAAGCGAGGGCGCCATTTGACTTCGCAAACTAAAAATACCAACACGAGTCCCCAGCCCATGTAGCCCATGATTTCGTACAAGTTAGACCAAGGTGGGTGCTGGGTGATGACTTTTAAGTAAGCGGCACCCTCTAAAATTTCACCTGTACTCTGTTCAAAAGCTTCGACTTCGACTAAGCCAGCCTCGTACCAACGAAAGGCCATGCCGATGGTCTGAACCAAAAATCCCAGGGCCACAGATGTCGTTGCAAGCTGCTGAATTCGATTCTTTCGCAAACTTAAATTAAATGCATACAAGAATAGCGCGACTACATAAAAAATAACGCAAGTATTATAAAGACCGGTACTGATTAACAAGATTCAAAAACTCCTTTTCAAAAGCTTGTGGGTAGCGATGAGAAACGCCAGCCAGACAAAGCTCAAATTGACTATTGGCCAGCCGGGTAATGCGCGCATAATAGCGTCGCTGACTCATGCCGAAGGCCATATAAAGCCCCATAAACATAATAATAAATCCGGCAAAAACTGCCCATAAGCCAGGGACTTTACCAACACTCACGCCCGTTGCATAGGGCTCATCAAAACCTGAAAAAACAACATCCCACTCGCCACGGCGAACTTGCGCATCAAAATCCGGATATTTTCTGAACACAACAAATTGTGCATCAGCTTGCTTCACTTGTACAGCTGGGCCAAGGCCAGCATAGTCTTCGTAAAGCTCTGTAACTTGAATATTGCCTGGAGAGATATTTTTTAAATCGCCTTGCTCAACCTGATAACTCTCTAGCTTGCCGCCATGCGGCCCAATGCGTAAGTTCACAAATTTTTTGCCGTCCAGTGGCTGATAAGAGGCCTGATAAAAAGTATATCCCTCAAATTCGAGAGGTTCA
>JAESQZ010000033.1 GCA_016764955.1 Deltaproteobacteria bacterium
GATTTATTCGAAAAAGCTGGCGTAATTTTATTAGAACCAGGCTGCGGAGCTTGCATTGGTTGTGGTCCAGGTGTTAGCGAAAATAGTGAGCAAATAACAGTTTCCGCGATTAATCGTAATTTTCAAGGAAGAAGCGGCCCAGGCCAACTTTATTTAGCCTCCCCCCTAACGGTTGCAGCTTCTGCATTTGCAGGTAAGATTGTGAGCTATGACCCAGCTTGAGCCTAGAGCATTTGTTTGGACAGATAAGGGCAAAAAAAGAAAGCGCAACGAGGATGCGTATCTTATGCTACCCGAGTATCATCTTTACGTCGTGGCAGATGGGATGGGTGGGCACCTTGGGGGTGAGCGCGCTTCACAATTAGCTATCGAGTCTATTCAAGAACTAGTTGAAGAACATCATGAACATGTGAATAGTGATCACGCTGCCCAGCTTTTAGGGGACTCTTTAAAACTTGCTTCGAAAAAGATCCACGAAGAATCGATGAGCAAAGAAGAGCTTAAAGGCATGGGGACTACAGCGACTGCTTGTTTGCTGAATGGCGAGCAAGCGATTTTTGCTCATGTAGGTGATAGCCGTGCTTACTTGGTTCGTGGCTCAGAAATTAGGCAAGTTTCAGAAGATCACTCGCTGGTTCAAGAGCAATATAAAGCTGGTTTAATTAGCCGTGAGCAAACAAAATATAGCAAGTTTCGTAATATTATTACGCGATGTTTAGGCTTCGAAGATAATGTGGTTGTTGATGTAACAGCGATTCCAGCACAGCCTGGTGATGTGTTTGTTCTGTGTACCGATGGCTTAACCACTTTGGTTGAAGACCAAGAAATACTTGAGACAGTTAAAGATTTAGAGCCTGAAAAAGCTGGGCAAAGACTAATCGATATGGCCAACCACCGTGGCGGCCATGATAATATTACGGTGCTGCTCGTTTACGTATGACTCGAATAATTAAGTCCCCCCGCGGCATGCAACGCTGGTCCCTAGAACCAAACCGACAAATCGGTTTCGTCTGCACCATGGGTGCTCTGCATGAAGGTCACTTATCTTTAATCCGAGAAGCACGGCGCCAATGCAAAGATGTAGTCGTCTCGATTTTGGTAAACCCCTTGCAGTTTGGCCCTAACGAAGACTATGGGGCTTACCCCAGAACTTTCGAGGCTGATTATGAAGCCTGTGAACAAATTGGCGTTGATATTATATTTGCACCAGAAGTTTCACAAATCTATCCAAAAGATTTTCAAACACGTGTAATTGGGAGCGATTTAAACAGGCTTTATTGTGGCGTGACAAGACCAGTCTTTTTTAATGGCGTCCTAACAGTTGTTAATATTTTGTATAATATCGTGCAGCCTCAAAAAGGCTTTTGGGGTGAAAAAGATTTTCAGCAAATGCACCTAGTTCGCCAAATGGCCAAAGATTTCTTTTGGCCTGCTGAGATTATCGGCATGCCAATTATTCGTGAAGAAAATGGCTTGGCTATGTCGTCTCGTAATAATTATTTAACCAACGCTCAAAAAGAAGAAGCAGCTTGTTTATTCAGAGGCATCTTGGCAGCCCAAGAGGCTTTTAAAACCGGCGAGCGAAATTCGAAGGCTTTGATTGAGGTAGCTCAAAAGCAAATTACTTTGGAAATAGACTATTTGGCCTTAGTGAGCGCTAAGACGCTTATGCCAATCGAAGGCCAAGTGACTGAACCAACAAGGCTTTTGTTGGCTGCCTATATTGGGCAGGCACCTAGGGTGAGGCTGATTGATAATGGGAGCTTATCTGCTTAGCAAACTCCTTTGGATTAGTTGTCGGAAATTACACACCCTGTCTTCACAAACATAGGCAGTTGCTCTGCCGTCGCGTATTACTTTGTGTTTCATGAGGGGGATTAATCTACTTTGCTCTTCTAAATCTTTGCCTGATATGGTTATCGCAACAATGCGATTCGGCAAAAATTGCTTACGCAAGACATCTTTAAAAGCATGGGTTGATGTTTGGTCTAGCGCTATAATTATAATTTCTTTAGGTGTGTCGAGATAAAAATCTAGGGCGATTAGCATTTCAGAAAGTGCAATCGGACTTCTCTTGAGAGTGCCTGCGAAGGCTTTTAAGGCTTTTTCAGCCCGAGCATGATAGCTGCTTTTGGTTGTGAACTCGTGAAGTCTTAAAAGATTCAAAATAGCCACAGAATTGCCAGATGGTTCAGCGCCATCATAGTTAGGCTTTTCTCGAGCTAATAGAGATTCATGGTCATGGCTGGTCATGAAAAAGCCGCCGGACTTTTTATCTTCATAAAATTTTTCTAAACTTTGGTCGAGTTCGATAGCCTGGCGTAGCCATTTAATATCGTGCGTGCTCTCATAAAGATCCAAAAGTGCAGCGATAAAAAAAGCATAGTCGTCTAAATAAGCATTAAGGTGCGCTTTGTTATCTTTATAGCTTCTCATGAGGCGTTTATTTTTAGTGGACTTATCTAAAAGAAATTGGGCTGATTTGACTGCTGCGTTTATGTATTTCGGGTTATCCAGAACAAAGCCAGCTTTGGCGAAGGCTGAAATCATGAGGCCATTCCAGGCAGTTAAGATCTTTTCATCTCTGATTAGTGGCGGCCGTTTAGAGCGAACTTGGTAGAGCTTTTCTCGGGCAGAATCTAGTTGAGTTTTATTTTCGGGTTTGAGAATTTTGGGTGTGTGAAAAATATTTCGGCCTTCAAAGTTGCCATTTTTAGTAACACCATAGTGTTGCTTGACCAGTTTGGCTTCTGATTTAGAAAGAATCGAGTCTAGTTCGGCCGGTGTCCAGGTGAAATAATAGCCTTCTTCACGCTCGCCTGTAGGGCCAATGCTGTCGGCGTCTGTTGCTGAATAAAATCCGCCCTCTGGCGAGGTCATGTCGCGCAAAACATAATCGAGTGTTTCTTGTGCGACACGCTTAAACTCGGGATTGCGAGTCACTTGATAGGCTTCTAGATAGCCTTGAGTTAGCAGCGCATTGTCATAAAGCATCTTCTCAAAATGGGGGACAAGCCACGTAGAGTCTGTTGAATATCGGTGAAAACCACCGCCGACATGATCATACATGCCTCCAGAGGCCATTTTGCTTAATGTTTGCGTGGCCATGTTGAGGGTGTCTTTGTCTTTGCTCTTATGAGAATAGCGAAGCAAAAATCGAATAGGTAAGCTGCTTGGAAATTTAGGCGCGCCTTTAAGCCCGCCATTTTTAATATCATAAGCTTGCTTGTAATAGCTTGCAGCGATGTGAAGAGGCTCTGTTTGAGGTAAGTCACTGGCAGATTGTGAACTTAAGCGTTGCTTGATAACTCGAGCAAGTTCGCTGCTTGCTTCCTCGATTTTTTCGGGATTTTGGTCGTAGATTTTTTTGAGCTCTTTGAGCAACTTAGAAAAGTGCGGTGGTGGAAAATAAGTGCCGCCATAGTAAGGCTTTTTATCGGGCGTTAACCAAACAGTCATGGGCCAGCCGCCACGACCAGTGAGAGCTTGAACAGCGGTCATGTAGACAGCATCGATGTCTGGGCGCTCTTCACGGTCAACTTTAATGGCAATATAATTTTGATTCATGAGCTCGGCGATTTCTAGATTCTCAAAAGATTCCTCTTCCATGACATGGCACCAATGGCAAGTTGAGTAGCCAATGCTTAAAAGCACTGGGCGATTAAGCTCTTTTGCTTTTTCAAAAGCTTCCTCTCCCCATGGGTACCAATTAACTGGATTATGGGCATGTTGAAGCAAATAAGGGCTGGGCTCCAAAAAAAGCCGATTGGTAAACTTGGCCTGCCCATCGGCAAGAAGATGTTTGGTGCGAGGCTTATATTGGGGGCCTCTTTGTTTTTTGACTTCTTCGATCTTTTTGAGGAGGGCCGCCTCTTCTGGCTCAGACAGATGTTTCACAATCATGGCACCTATTGCTATCATAGCCAAAAGGCTTATGGGTAAAATAATCAGCTGAAATCTATTTGTTTCCATTATGTTAGTCTCGTTTAATTAGTGGGTTAGTCGCAAGCTAACTGCTGATTGATTTGAATGCATAAAATGCCTACAGTGTAGGCATGCAATACATGCTCAGAGATATCCCTAATCTAAAGGACCATGATTTAGATGAAAGCGTAGTAAAATATAATGATCTAGATGGTTTTTTTGGCTCTTTTGTTGAAGATGAGCAATTTGAGGAAGCCTTGAAAACTCAACGCCAAATTGATGAAGAACTTTGGAAATGAGGTTCTTTGCTGATCCTAACACTGCTTAGGGTTCGTCAAGTTTGTATTAGAGTCTCAAAGGCCTTGCATTGGGGCCCGAAAATGCACAGGATATAAGGCATGCACGATTTAGGCTGTATTGTATTGTGTGCTGGGCAAGGCACTCGAATGAAAACCAAGCGACCCAAGGTGTTGCACGAAGCTGCAGGCAAAGCTTTGTATGCTTGGAGCTTAGACTGGGCACTTGCTTTGAAAGCAAACCCCATTCAAGCCGTGCTTGGCTACGAAAAAGAACAAGTTCGCGAGGGTATTGAGAATCACTATGGCAAGCAAGTCCAAACAGTCGTGCAAGACAAACAGCGTGGAACTGGGCACGCTGTTCAAGTGGCATTTGAAAATTTAGCGCCATGCAAGCGCGTGTTGGTTTTATATGGCGATACGCCGCTATTAACACTCGATACGCTTAAAGCTCTATGTTTGCTTCAGGAAAATACAAAATCTGAAATCTCGATGTTAACGGCGTACGTCAAAAATCCATTTGGTTATGGCCGCATTGTTCGTGATAATAATATTAAAGAGATTATCGAAGAGCGCAATGCGAGCGCTGAACAGAAAGAAATCACGGAGATTAATCCTGGGATTTATGTTTTTGATTATGAGTTTTTGAAAGCAGGGCTTGCAAACTTAAAGCCAAACGAGGTCACAAAAGAGCTTTATCTAACAGACTTGATTGCTCAAGCTCAAAAACCAATAGGATCGATTGAAGTGTCTGACAAAGAAATTGTAGGTGTAAACGATATGGTGCAACTAGCTAAAGCAGATAGATTGCTAAGAAGACGCATTAACGAAGAATGGATGCGCGAAGGCGTCGAGATGCTGGATTATAAGACCACTTATATCGATTCAGAAGTCAAACTTTCACCAGGCGTGGTTTTAGAGCAGGGCGTGATTTTGCGAGGGGCTTGTGAAATAGGCCCTGGCGTTCGCATTGGCGCTTATAGCGTTTTGCAAGACGCAAAAGTTGGCGAAAACAGCATTGTTGGGCCATTTGCGCGTTTAAGGCCAGGCGCTGTTTTGGAGTCAGACTGTAAAATAGGCAACTTTGTCGAGGTTAAAAAATCCCATTTTGGCAAAGGCTCTAAAGCAAGTCACCTAGCTTATATTGGCGATGCTGAAATTGGCGAAGCTTGTAATATTGGTGCCGGGACTATTACTTGTAATTATGATGGCCAAAAGAAGCACAAAACTAAGATAGATAACGGCGTTTTTATGGGATCTAATGCGACGCTAGTAGCGCCGCTGCATTTAGGTGATAGCTCTTATGTCGGCGCTGGTAGCGTGATTAACCAAGACGTGCCAGCCAAAGCTTTGGGTTTAGGTCGCGCCAGGCAAGAAAATAAAAAAGACTGGGTGAAGAAATAAACCACTTGTCCGATGGACATTCAAAATCAACTTAGACTAGATTAAAAAAAAGCAAAGCCGGCC
>JAESQZ010000034.1 GCA_016764955.1 Deltaproteobacteria bacterium
TCTCGCGTTTTGAAGTTTTCAAGCAAATACTTGGCAGTTAGGCCAGTATCAACGATATCTTCCACTAATAAAACGGCTCGGCCTTTGATCGGTCTTGTTAAGTCTTGAGTCAGCTGAACAACGCCTGAAGACTTAGTAGCTTCTCCATACGAAGAGACACCGATAAACTCAGTTTCTACTGGGATAGAAATCTCACGACATAAGTCTGCTAAAAAAACAAAAGAGCCTTTCAAAACGCCAACCAAAACCAAAGGTTCTTTTAGGTCAGCATAATGCTTGGAAATTTGTTTACCTAGCTCAGCAACCCGCTCAGCGATCTGTTCTTTTGATAACAAGACTTTAACAGTAGGCATTGTTCATGATCTCCCCAAAACCGCCACCACCTGGCAAAATATATTGCTTGTCACTTAAGCCACTTTCTTCGTTCCAGTAATGCCCTGGCGTGGTCGCTAAAGCGCGCTCAGAGGACGCTGCACGGTCCAGACGTAGAGCATAAATAATTGCTTCTGGGTGCGCAGCTTTCACGTTGCGAATATATTCAGGCGTTATCATTAAATTGAGCGCAATAAACTTACGCGCGTTGCCATCAATTTTGTCTTTATAGTGCGAAATAACTTCGATTAAAGAACTGCCAGTTGCTCCCATGGGGTCTGGAAACAAAACAATTGCATCATCAACTGAACCGCCAATTTTTCCAGCCCCAATTTTCGAACCCGTAACTTGCTCGCTCTCATCTACCACTCGAGAGACAATCAGATGATCTTGTCGTACTTGGTCAGGATCTAAAGTTTTATTGAGCTGGTCATAGCAAACTTGGCTTGGCAGCGTGCCTGCACGCATGACGTTTACGACGACAGTTTTTGTGCTAGGGGCGATTACTTGGCCTCTCCAAATACCCAAAGGGGACAGGGATGCCATTCGTGTCTTAATTTCTACCGCCTCTTGAGGAAACTCGCGATTAATCACGTTAGTAATCAGATGGCCATATAACTCAGACACCATTTCATTGATTGCTGGCTGGGTAGTTTTTTCCTGGCACAAAACCGCAAGGCGAGATGTCAAAAAAGGATTTGCCAAGACGTGAACATTATCGCCATACTTATGCTTGAGCTCAGACAATTGATAACTCATGAAACACCTTTGTGATAGCAAGGTCTGCAACGGGCTTCATAGCTTTCAGAGGCGCCTACGAAAACTTGAGCAGAGTTTTGTTGGGACTTTAAGCGATAGCTTTTGCTCGCAGCAGCACCACACATCATGCAAACAGCATATTGCTTGGTAACAATATCGGCCACAGCGAGCAGATTAGGCATAGGGCCAAATGGCTTTCCGTTAGAATCTTGATCTAAACCTGATAAGATTACCCGCATTCCTCTGTTAGCCAAATTTTCGACAAATAGTATAAGGGCTTCGTTGAAGAACTGCACTTCATCAATTCCAATAAAATCGACAGGCGAATCGAGCTGCCTTAAGCAGTGCTCCATGGTTTCCACATCTTCCACTGGAATCGAAGATATTTTCTGGGATGAGTGGCTGACTATTTGAACTTCATCAAAACGGTTATCGATTCTTGGTTTGAACACAAGTACCCGTTTTTTCGCGATTTTAGCCCTTCGAAGCCGGCGAATTAGTTCTTCAGTTTTGCCCGAAAACATCGGGCCACAAATTACCTCAATTAGTCCGCTATTGAGTTGACGCATTCGTTCCATGCTCTAAAAATACCTCTATGTCTAACGTAGCCACTATCGCAACAATTGCAAGCTATGCCGGTAAACCCGTAACCCTTAAGGGTTGGCTTTACAATAAGCGCGGCTCAGGAAAAATTCAATTTTTACAAATTCGAGATGGTTCTGGATTTATCCAAGCAGTCATGGGGCGCTCAGATGTAAGCGAAGAAGAATTTGAAGCTGCGCAAGGCTTAAGCCAAGAATCATCGCTTCAAATAACAGGTATCGTCAAGCAAGACGACCGAGCGCCATTTTGTGGTTATGAGCTTCAAGTCACAGGCTTCGAGGTTGTTTCTAAGTCAGCGGAGTATCCAATCAGCAAGAAAGAACATGGCGATGCTTTTCTCATGGACCACCGGCATCTTTGGTTACGTTCGAGGCGACAGCATGCAATCTTGCGTATTCGTGCGACGATTATTAAAGCTGTTCGCGATTATTTAGACTCCAACGACTATTTATTGGTTGATAGTCCAATATTTACGCCGAATGCCTGCGAAGGAACTTCAACTCTTTTTGAAACGCAATGGTTCGATGAACGCAAGGCGTTTCTCTCTCAGTCCGGGCAGCTTTATCAAGAAGCAGCAGCCATGGCCTTTAATAAAACCTACTGCTTTGGGCCGACTTTCAGAGCAGAAAAAAGCAAAACCAGAAGACACTTAAACGAGTTTTGGATGGTCGAGCCCGAAGCCGCTTTTATGGATCTTGATGGCGACATTGATCTCGCCGAAGACTTTTTATGCTTTGTAGTCGAGCGTGTTTTAAACACGCATGAAAAAGAGCTTAGTGAAGTTCTAGAGCGCGATCTGACTATTTTAAAAAATACGCGCAAGCCTTTCCCAAGATTGCACTATTTAGATGCCTGTAAAAAAATCCAAGAACTCGGACTAGAGATAGAAATCGGCGGTGACTTTGGATCTCCGCATGAAACGGCGCTTACTAAGCAATACGACAAGCCATTGGTTGTCACGCATTTTCCAGCAGCTATAAAAGCCTTCTATATGAAAAAAGACCCCGAACAGCCTGAGTATGCCAGATGCATGGATATCTTGGCACCCGAAGGCTACGGCGAGATCATTGGGGGAGGGCAGCGTGAAGATAATCTTGAGCTCTTATTGGCCGAGATCAAACGCCATGGCTTAAACCAAAGCGATTTCGAATGGTTTTTAGATCTAAGACGCTATGGTTCAGTGCCGCATGCAGGCTTTGGAATGGGCATTGAACGTTGTGTCGCTTGGATTTGTGGCTTGCATCACGTGCGAGAGACTATTCCTTTTGCTAGAACTCTTGATAGACTAAGCCCATGAGTAATCAACTTTATTTTAAGCAGCTCCTAGCA
>JAESQZ010000035.1 GCA_016764955.1 Deltaproteobacteria bacterium
TATTACCAAAGGAACCGTCGAAGAAAAAATACAACAAATGCAACAGCAAAAGAATAAAATAGCGCAAGGCTTGTATGATCAAGAAGCCCTGGATACTATGAATTTGGCCGTCGAAGACTGGCAGGCTCTGTTTCAACCCATTGAAGGGTTTCGATAATAGGGAATAGATTAATATGACAAGACGTATCTTAAATAAACATCATAATTAGTATCTGAATTCTGCTCGGTACTAGAATCGTTAAGCAAACCCCCGACGGTTACTCTTCCATTAAATAAGTCGAATTGATACTGCAGATCTAACTGCTTTAACTGCTCGGCAACTTTTGAAACACTATTACCTAAACCAGGGTCATTCGGAAAACGGTCCCGGTTGTTGGTATTTAGCTTGAGATCTCTGAATTTAATCTGCCAGCTATTACCATTAACTCGCTGGCTAAAAAGGGTTAACACCCATGTTTCGGCATCGTTGTCGTAGGTCGAACCAATACTGCGGCGATAATAACGGTATCCGGATTGATAGGTACCATGTTCGTAAAAGCAATCTTGAGAAGTATCTCCCGAAGGACCACAATTAGCTTGCGTATCAGAATACTCCAAATTGACTAGTATTCGCTGTTGATCAACCCCAAATTGAGTTTCCATACCATATAGAAAAGACTTATCTGAAATTTGTAGAGTACCGGGGCTTGGACTGTCTTCTCCGATTGTTTGTGCATAAAAAGCATAAGGTTGACCCCCTATGCTATCAGCCCAACGAGCATCAAACCCCGCGAGTTGATTACCTAGTTTGGTTTCAAGTTCTTCATCACAGGACGATGCGCCATCGGCACATTCGGTCTGGCCAAATAATCCTCTGAAGAATTGCGAATACGAATCAGGTTGGCCCTGGCCACCCCATTGATAGGACCAGGATAATCCCAGCTCTAATTTACGATAAGGTTTGAATGTAGCCCGACTACTCCACATTTTAGTGTCTGCCACAAATCGCCCGCTCTCTAGCTGCGCCATTTGCGCGGTGAAAGTCCAAGGACCAATCCAACTGAGCCATGGCGTTTCAAATGCGACGGAGTCATTTCGTCTAATACTTAGGGCGGGCAGTGGACGAGCATTATTTGACATAATGAGACTGGTATCAAAACCGGGACCCCACCATTGATCGAAGGCACCAAGGTCAATGACCCAGTTGCCTAATTTGTAGGTTAAATAACTACCGTCAATATTTGCCTGGTTGCCTCCTGCTGTTTCATCGTACCCATTTCGATAATTAACTTGTATTCTTCCTGCTATATCGCTGCCAATGTATTCCTGAGAAACTTCCAATTTTCCTTTTTCATAATTGTTGCTACCGAATGAACTAAATCGACGAATTTCACTGGCGGCATAAATGCTGATTTTGTTACTGAAACCCGCACTTGTTGCAACCTTCATTGCTTGCTTAATATGGCTAAATGCTATTATTTGCAATTCAGTTAACTTCTCAAACTCTATATTTTCTAACCCGGGTGCAATACTAGCCCACATTAGCGGATAGGTAGTAATAGGCACATTGATAATACCGTTATCAGCCAATAGCTGGATATCGGCTCGCAGACCTATATCGTCAACTTCAACCCATGGTGCAGATATCAGTTTTGTTGGAGTAAAAACCAAAAAGATTGCCAATAATAGATAGTTCTTCATTTTATTAAACTCTATACACATGGTTTATAGAACAGAATTATTCTAGGCTTAACTAGACCTAAGAATCGGGCATTGTATCATGGTCATCTAATTAATCCAGATTCACTTTAGTTACCTTATTTGTTTGCCAGATTTTAAATAGTCACAAAAATTACTAATCAATTTTTGGTCAGATAAGATAGAATTGCCTCTTCTATTTTGCAACCTAGCCATTTTTATGATGAACCCGGTTATTTTATTTATTCCAGTCTCTTCTACCAAGGGCGTCGGTGAATATACCCGTTCGATTATTTTGGCGGAAGCTCTAAAAGCTCAAATTCCTGATGCTGATATTCATTTCATCTTAAATAAACACATAGATTATGGCCATACTTGTCCTTTTAATATTCACTATAGTAATCATTCGGCGACAAAAGACACACCTAAAGTCAAAAAAGTATTGCAAAAAATACAGCCGGATTTAGTTATTTTCGATTGTTCAGGACGATCGCATCAGTTTGCCTACGCAAAAGCCCTTGGCGCAAAAGTGATTTTTATTTCACAACACAAAAAGAAGCGGGCGAGAGGGCTAAAAATAAGACGCTTATTGAATTCTGACATACACTGGGTCGTCCAGCCGGACTTTGCGATTATGCCACTCAGCTATCTTGAACGGCTAAAATTAAAAATGTTAGGAAAAAAGCCGCCAAAGAACATCGGACCAATACTGCCCAGAATTACGCAAGAAGAAAGTATTAAAATTCTAAAAAAACATGGTTTGGTTTCCAGTGAGTTTTTTATTTTTAGTGCGGGATCCGGGGGGCACAAAAAAAATGACCTTTTAGCCGCCGACATTTTTTATCAGGCGGCTGTCGAATTTCATCGAAAAACGAATATTAAATGTGTCATGGTATTTGGGTTCAATTATTTAGCAGTGATGCCAACAGACACTTCAATTCTCTGCATCCAATATTTGCCTAGTGCTGAATTCTTGACCTTGCTCAATGAGGCTAAAGGCCGTGTAATTAGTGCAGGCGATACTCTATTGCAGACAATTGAACTTCAAAAGCCTAGTGTAGCCGCTGCCGTATCTAAAGACCAACCCGCACGACTAGATGCTTGTGCTAAATTTGGTTTAGCAAAAGCTGCGGAAAATAACTCACGAGCACTTTGTGATCAGGCGATTACTTTATTAAACCCAAAAGTTTACCAAGCGATAGAAATGCGGATGGAGACTACTCAACCAATCTGTGGGCTAGACACCGCGATTGCGGATATGAAAAGCTTATTGAAGATGGCTGAAGGTGATTGTTGTTTGGTGCATTTTTCAGAAAATGAAAATA
>JAESQZ010000005.1 GCA_016764955.1 Deltaproteobacteria bacterium
CAAGTATTCTCGCTGTTTGGGGGAAAGTTGCAGCTAAGCAAAAAGCCTAAGCTTTTATTCTTGGTGACCGAAGATTATTATTTTTGGTCTCATCGGCTATTGATTGCCAAGGCGGCTCAACGAGCAGGCTTTGATGTTTATGTAGCAACCCATGTGAATGAACATGGCGATAAGATAAAGCAAGAAGGTTTTATTTTACTGCCAACGCTTTTCTCTAGAAATAATCAAAATTTGTTTAGGCAGTTTAGAGCATTGTTTGAATTGGTTCAAATTTTTCGTAAAGTAAAGCCTGATTTGGTTCACAATGTAGCCTTAAAGGCCATTGCATTTGGCTCAATTGCTGCCTGGCTAGCTGGGGTTAAAAGTACAATTAATTTAGTAACTGGCCTTGGAGTTGTTTTCACTGATGATCGGAAAAAATACAGACTATTGTCAAATTTATATCGTACTTTTTTACGTGTTCTTTTTCTTCGATCGAATACATTTTTGATATTACAGAACTCAGATGATGATCTTGAAATGAAACGCATTGTGCCAAAAGCTCAAATTTCATTGATTCGTGGTTCAGGTGTTAATGTGGAATATTACTTTCCTGTTCCCGAAACTTCTGGCAAAGCAGTTGTGACCTTGGTTGCACGCATGCTTTGGCACAAGGGTATTGGAGAATTGGTTGAAGCAAGTCGTTTACTCAGGGCGCGGGGAGAGGCTGTTTGCATTCAGCTGGTGGGTGGAGTGGACTATGGAAATGCAGCTCACATTTTACGAGAGAAACTTCTGCAATGGCAAGACGAGGGTCTCATTCGTTGGCTGGGATATCGAGAAGATGTACGAGAAATCTGGTTCAATTCCCACATTGCCATATTGCCTTCTTATCGAGAAGGTTTACCCAAGTCTTTGTTGGAAGCTGCTGCTTGTGGTCGTCCCATTATAACATCTGATGTTCCCGGTTGCAGAGAGATGGTTATCGACGGGTACAATGGTTTTATTGTTCCTGTGAAAAATTCAGAAAGACTTGCAAATGCTATCCAAAAATTAGTCAAAGATTCAGATTTAAGAAAAACGATGGGTATGAATAGTCGCAAGCTGGTTTGTGAGCAATTTTCGGACGACATTGTGTCGTCTCAAACCCTGGAGTTATATCGACGATGTCTGAACTGAAAAAATGTCTTGTCACAGGTGCATCCGGCTTTATCGGGAAACCCTTTTGTGTTTATCTTAAAAACCAGGGGGTTTTTGTTCGGGCTCTATTTCGAAATCCCACTTCAGGGCCTTGGGATGAACAAGTCATTCATGATCTCGCAGATCCAGAGCGATATTCGATTCCAGAAACTATATTTGATAGTATTGACACTGTTTTTCATTTGGCTGGAGTTGCTCATGCAGGTCGTCGTTCCAATATTTCTCCTGAAGTTTACTGGACAGTGAATACAGCTTCGACTGGGGAATTAATGCACTTGGCTGCCAAGTCAGGGGTTCGTCGATTTATTTATTTCAGTTCGACCAAAGCCATTAACCCAACAGATGATTACGGTTCTTCTAAGCAGGCAGCTGAAAAATTGGTGTTGGAGTTGGGAGCAAAACACGGTTTGCATGTCTGCATTTTACGCCCGTCACTGGTCTATGGGCCAAATTTAAAAGGCAATCTGTTAAGTATGATGCGGGGTATTGATAGAGGTTGGTTCCCAGCGCTACCTGATACTCAAAATCAGCGTTCCTTGATTTCTGTTCAGGACTTATCAAGAGTAGCCTTGTTAGCTGCAAAAAATGTAAAGGCGAATGGCAAAATTTATACTGTTACAGATGGAAAAAATTATTCAACAAGGCAATTGTATGATTCCATGAGACAGTCATTGGGACGTGGCCGCGCAAAGATATCTTTTCCTCTGTGGCCACTTAAGATTTGTGCTCGAATAGGCGATCTTTTGCGGTTACCGTTGAATTCAGAGAGCCTTGATAAAATTACGGGTTCTGAGGTTCATTCCTCAGAGCTCTTATGTGAAGATCTTAACTGGAAACCTTCGACGAATTTTTTCCAATCGATGCCAGAGATTGTAAAGGCCTATAAAGTAGATACCAAAGGTTCTTTTAATTGAATCACCTAGTGCTTTTATTTGCACTGATTGCCTTGATTTCTGTGTTGTTGTCTAAGTGTTATATTAAAATTGCTGGCCGAGTTGGAGCACTTGATATTCCTAACCAGCGCAGCTTGCATCAAGTAGAGATTCCCAGGGGTGCAGGCCTGGTGATTGTTTCCCTAACTGTAACTGGCTGGGCTGTTTTAGAATATTTAGGTATTGTTAACTACATTTGGTTTCGTTCTTTTATGTTGATAGCCTTTGGGATTGGATTTTTGGGGTATGTAGATGATATTTATCAAATCAGTTTTGCTGTCAAAGGCGCTGTGCAGCTTGTTCTATCATTGTGTGCCCTGTATTTTTTGAGAGACGAAATTGAGTCTTTAATATTATATTTTTCTTTGTTATTTTGGTGCTTATCCATTGTTAATTTTTACAATTTTATGGATGGTATTGATGGAATGGCTGCTATCTATGGCCTTATATTGAGCCTATGTTGGGTGATTGTTGGGCTACAGGTTAAAGAACCCTTATTTTACTATTCTGGGATTTTAATTGGAGCAAGCTGCATAGGTGTTCTTCATTTTAATTGGTCACCTGCGAGCGTTTTTTTAGGTGATGTGGGTAGCTTGTTTCTTGGTTTTATATTTTCGTATTTTGGAGTAATTTTGGCACTTAGGCATCCAGAAATGGCGTCCATGAGTATCTTAATTCTTTGGGCTTTTATTTTCGACTGTACCTATACTCTTATTAAACGGTTTTTGTCTGGGGAGAAAATATGGCAGGCACACCGAGAGCATTTATATCAGAGATTGGTTTGTGCTGGATATTCACATTCGTTTGTTAGTACCCTGTATGGGATGATTTCAATTGTTGGCTTTGGAGCATGGTACATGCATGATTATTTACTTATACCTATCGCTTTTGTGATTGGAAGCGCGGTTTCCATGTTGCTCTTGGTGCGATTAGCTGAATCTGATTCAGAACATGTTCTTTCATCATGATGAACAAGGCTACATCGTTAAAACTATTCGAGGATTTTTCCGGGCTTAAAGCTTTTCGCTGGTCTTTAGATGCCTGCACCCTTTTGGGTGCATTTTTAATTGCACATGGTTTTTATTTTTCAAATGAATCAAGTTTTTATGTTTATGCTTTTTGGATTTTAGGGGCTCAAGCATTGGGCTTTGGGATCTTAAAGTTAGACTTGATTGTTTGGCGTTACATTGGCTTTTATGATCTAAAACGTTTTGGGTTGTGGGCTTTATATTGTGCTGCCTGTTCGATGTTGCTCAATTTGGCTTTTTCGCAAGTTCCGGTTTATGTGCCGGTTTTCAATGCTGCGTTAGTTTTTTTTGGTTTTGTCAGTGCTCGAGTATTGAGAAGGGCTACTTATGAGTATGGCTTGTTCTTGAAAGAGGCGAGCTTTGCTAGAGCCTTAGAGCCTCAAAGGACTTTGCTAGTGGGAGCTGGAGAGGTCGGCATGATGGCGGTGCGTGCTTTCGGTAAATCGCGCGACCAGCGATTGGAAATCATAGGCTTTGTAGATGATGACGAGCGTAAGCAAGACTCGTTAATCCAGCAGCTTCCTGTGCTAGGCAGCGTAGAAGATTTGCCAGAGCTGGTAGAAGAACACCGGATTTCTCAAGTAATTATCTCGATTGCTCGGATTTCGCGTGCACAGATGCGTCGAATTCTAGATATTTGTAAAGAGATTCTAGTCGAAGTTCGCGTTGTGCCAGGTTATAGCGATATTGTCCAAGGCAATATTTCAGTCGGTTCTATTCGAGAAATACGTATTGAAGACTTGCTGGGTCGCGAGCCTATTTTATTAGACTCCGAGCGAGTATCAGATTTTTTACGAGAACAGGTTGTGTTGGTAACAGGAGCAGGGGGTTCTATTGGCTCTGAATTATGTCGACAGATTATCAAATTTAAACCCAAGCAGCTGCTCTTGTTGGATATTTCAGAATCAGCATTATTTGAAATTCAGCAGGAGCTTCAAGAGTTTCCAGTAGTAGCTTGTGTCTGCAATTGTGCTGATTATCGAAAAATATTCGGCATCATGAAACGCTATCAACCTGATGCTGTGTTTCATGCGGCGGCTTACAAACATGTTGGCCTCATGGAGCGAAATCCTTTCGAAGCTTTGGACTCTAATGCTTTGGGGAGTTATTACACAGCACTTGCAGCAGCCAAAAATAGTGTAAAGCGTTTTGTTTTAGTATCGACAGATAAAGCTGTTGAGCCAAAATCTGTGATGGGTGCTTCGAAGCACTTAGCCGAAAAATTAGTGGCTAGTTTAACTAAGCAATTTCAAACTGAGTTTCGAGTCGTGCGCTTTGGCAATGTCTTAGGTTCTTCTGGCTCGGTTGTGCCTATTTTTAAAAAGCAGATAGCAGAAGGTGGCCCCGTGACGGTAACGGACCCTGAAATGCGTCGTTATTTCATGACCATTCCAGAAGCGTGTCAGTTAATTTTACAAGCTGCTTCCAGTGATGAAGAGGGCAATTTATTTATTTTAGATATGGGAGAGCCTGTGCGAATTCTAGATTTGGCTCGAGATATGATTCGCTTGGCTGGTTTTGAACCTGGGGTGGATATCCCGATTGATTACTCGGGTAAAAAGTCTGGTGAAAAGCTTTCAGAAGAGCTGAGCTGGCCAGGTGAGATTTTGGGACGCTCTACGCATCAGCGATTATGGCTTGGAAAGCTTGAATCTGAGCATGAATTTGATGCTGCCTGGTGGCAGGGATTGAGCGATATTAGAAAATCTGGGGACGAAGAAAAATTGCGCGAATTATTGTCATTGTGAGCTTGACTAGATGGGTATTTGAATAGAGCCCCGCGATCAGCGTGGTAGAAATAATAGAAGCCATGCAGCGGATTCAACTCCAAATAATAATGCGTCAATCGTTGTCACCTTTGCCATCTTGTTATCGGATGCAGGATCGGTTTTTTTCTGATCGTTATATTCCCTGTGTTGATGGAGAGATGCTACGAATGATGGGAAGACTAACGAAAATCTCAAAATCCATAATCTATGTGAACCAAGAACTTGATCTCTACAGCCGCAGATCAGGAGAGAGCAACTGGTGATGGCTTCGAAAGATATGAACATGAGCGATACATAATTCCAAGCAAGTTTATTTTGAACTTTGTTTACCAAGGAGAGGTTTGCTTGAAGCTGTGCCTGGTGAACCCA